>NZ_JBEYHA010000035.1:0-58830 GCF_040635075.1 Nocardiopsis sp. NPDC007018 | reverse complement strand
GAGCGCGGTCCTCGTTCTGGAGCCTGATCTGGCGCCACACGAACACCACGAGCGCGGCCCGCGGCCGGTCTCCGGAAGGGATCGGCCGCGACGCGCGTCCGGCGCGGTCGCCTCATGCGAAGGCGAACAGCGGCGGGAAGGCCAGCACGACCACCGCCGCCCACACCGCGTAGACCGGCAGGTAGGCGGTCTGCCACCGCTCCACCGCCGCGAACGGGCGCGTGCCGCGCACGAACCCCAGGAGCAGCCACGCCGACCAGGCCAGATGCACCAGCAGCACGAGGTTCAGGCCGAGGGCCGCCGTCTTGTTGGCGGTGAAGCCGAACTCGGCGATCCGGGTGAGCATGGCCGTCAGGGCGACGGCGTTCACCGCCAGGGCCGTGCCCACCAGGGCCAGCTGGAGCCAGTCGAAGACCCCCGGACGCAGCAGCGGGTCGCGCGCCGAGATCGAGTAGAGCAGCAGGAACAGGACCAGCACCAGGACCGCGTCCATCACGATGAGCAGTTCGCGGTCGGCCCTGGCCAGGGGCCCGTTCACCAGCAGCGCGGCGAGGTCCGCGACCAGCATCAGCAGCGCCAGCGGGGTGAAGACCTTGGCCAGGACCGGCGTGATGTTCTCCACCACGCTCTTCTTCGCCTCCACCAGCCACGCGGCCACCAGCACCGAGCCCGGCACACCGACGGGCAGGAGCCAGTCCGCGAGGAACCGGGTGATGTCCACGTCGGCCAGGCCGAGCACCGCGACGGTCAGGCCCACCAGGACCATGGAGCCCAGGGCGATCAGCACGAGGTACATCACGAGCTCGCCGGTGAACCGGACGAGGTCCATCCGCCGCTCGTGGGAGCGCCACTGCCCACCCGCGTGCAGCACGCCCACCAGCAGCCACAACAGGATCGGCGCGTGCGTCAGCGCGAGGACGGCGGTCATCCCGGGCACCGGGAACGGGCCGGAGGACTCGTGGAACGGGTAGAGGTTCACCGCCAGCGCCGGGACCGCCGCGAGCGCCGCCGTCACGGCGCCCACCCGCCAGGGGACGCGGCGCTTCCAGGCGAACCACCCCGCGAGGAAGGGCAGGATCACGAAGGGGAGGTTGCGGGTCACCGCGATGCCGTCGTCGACCGACGCCCCCAGCAGCTTGACCGCCAGCCCCGCGCCGAGCGCGAAGAGCAGCGTCACCCCGAGCTCGCGCCAGCGTGACGCACCGGTCTCCTCCTCGGCGTCGGGAACCAGCACCAGCTGCTTCCAGAGCCGGTGGGAGTGCTCGCGCGCGAACTCGCGCGAGACCGCGTCCAGGCTCCCCATGCGCCTGACCGCGACGAGGAAGGCCTCCTCGCTGTCCAGACCACCCGACTCCAGCTCGGCGATCCGCTCGCGCAGGTGGTCCTCCATCTCCTCCACGTCCGGGGCGGAGATGGCCCGGCGGCGCGTCACGAATCCGCGCCAGTGGTCGATCTGCTCCTCCAGCACGGCGTCGCGCGCGCTCACGCCGCTCACGCGAACCCCCCGGCCGTCTCGGGTCCCGGGAGTCCGGGCCGGGGCACGGTCTCCCACACCTGACGCAGGGCCTCGGCGACCACGGTCCACTGTTCGCGCCGCTCCGCCAGTGCCGCCAACCCCGTCTCGGTGATGGCGTAGTGCTTGCGGCGCCGACCCGTGTCCGACCGCCCCCAGGAGGCCCGGACGAGTCCGTTGCGTTCCAGACGGTGCAGCAGCGGGTACAGCATCCCGTCCGTCCAGTTCATCCGTCCTTCGGAGAGCTCGTTGACGCGTTTGACGATGGCGTAGCCGTAGGACTCTCCCTCGGCGAGGATTCCCAGGACCAGAGGGGTGGCCGACGCGGCGACCAGGTCCTTGTCTATGTGCATGCCCGTCCTCACATCTCGTCGTCGCGGGCAGACCCTAGCACCTCTAGGCATAGAGGCTCTAGCCATAGCTCCATGGAGCGCGGCCGCCGACCCGGCCGTCACGATTGCCTCACGCGAAGGGACAGGAGGGCACGAACTCCCCCATCGCGCCGGGTGCCTGTGACTAGATTGGGAACCGGTGCTCCGGCCGTGTGCGGCCGGACCCCGAGGAGACGGCCGGAAACTCATCCCCCCGGGTCCGGCCGTCTCCGCCCCGCGCCGACGAGCGGCCGGGTCGCCCCACCCCACGGCGAACGGCCGCCCTCCCCCTTCCGGGGGCGGGCGGCCGTGGGGGTCAGCGCCCCTGGCGGGGGCGGCTCCGTCAGCAGCCGGGCAGGCGCTCCAGCAGGTACATCTCCACGCGGTCCAGGGACACGCGCTCCTGGGACATGGTGTCGCGCTCGCGCACGGTCACCGCGTCGTCCTCCAGGGTGTCGAAGTCCACCGTCACGCAGAACGGGGTACCGATCTCGTCCTGACGGCGGTAGCGGCGACCGATCGCGCCGGCGTCGTCGAACTCCACGTTCCAGCGCTTACGCAGCAGGGCGGCGAGGTCGCGGGCCTTGGGCGAGAGGTCGGCGTTGCGCGAGAGCGGCAGGACGGCCGCCTTGACCGGCGACAGGCGCGGGTCCAGCCGCATCACGGCGCGCTTCTCCAGCTTGCCCTTGGCGTTGGGCGCCTCGTCGACGTTGTAGGCGTCCAGCATGAACGTGAGCACCGCCCGGTCGACACCGGCCGCGGGCTCGATGACGTAGGGGATGTAGCGCTCGTTGTTCTCCTGGTCGAAGTACGACAGGTCCACACCGGAGGCCTCGGCGTGCGTCTTGAGGTCGTAGTCGGTGCGGTTGGCGATACCCTCCAGCTCGCCCCACTCGCTGCCCTGGAAGTTGAACCGGTATTCCAGGTCCACGGTCCGCTTCGAGTAGTGGGAGAGCTTGTCCTGGGGGTGCTCGTACAGGCGCAGGTTGTCCTTGGCGATGCCCAGGTCCAGGTACCACTGGTGGCGCTGGTCGATCCAGTACTGGTGCCACTCCTCGTCACTGCCCGGCTTGACGAAGAACTCCATCTCCATCTGCTCGAACTCGCGGGTCCGGAAGATGAAGTTGCCGGGGGTGATCTCGTTGCGGAACGACTTGCCGATCTGGCCGATGCCGAAGGGGACCTTGCGGCGGGCGCTCTGCTCGACGTTCTTGTAGTTGACGAAGATGCCCTGGGCGGTCTCCGGGCGCAGGTAGGCCAGGCCCTTCTCGTCCTGGACCGGGCCCAGGTAGGTGCGCAGCAGGCCGTTGAACATACGCGGCTCGGTGAAGGAGGCCTTGGCGCCGCAGTTGGGGCAGGCGATCGCGGCCAGGCCCTCGGCGGGCTCCTTGCCGTGCTTCTCCTCGTAGGCCTCGACGAGGTGGTCGGCACGGAAGCGCTTGTGGCAGGACTGGCACTCGGTGAGCGGGTCGACGAAGGCCGTCACGTGGCCGGAGGCCTCCCAGACCTCGCGGGCCAGGATCACGCTGGAGTCGAGGCCGACGACGTCGTCCCGCTCCTGCACCATCGAGCGCCACCACTGGCGCTTGACGTTGTTCTTCAGCTCCACGCCCAGGGGGCCGTAGTCCCAGGCGGCGCGCAGACCTCCGTAGATCTCGCTGGAGGGGTAGACCAGACCTCGGCGCTTGGCGAGGTTGACCAGTGCGTCCATTGCCTCTGACTTGGCGGCCATGGGGTGACTCTCCATCCGGCTGGCGGTCGGTGGATCGCTGTTCGCGATACATCGTCGGTTCTGTGGGGCGGCGGCCGCGCGGGGCCACGGGTGTGGCGCCCCCGGAGACCGCTTCCCACCAGGCTAGAGCAATCCGGCGGCGGGCGCGCACCGTTCACGGCCCCCCGCGAGCGGAGGCGGGCGAGGTCAGGCGGGTGCGTCACCGCGGTCGAGGACCTCGAACGCGCTGGGCTCGTCCACGGCCCGGGACAGCAACGGGACCGCGGTGACCTTGACGTCGAAGTTCGACAGGGCCCGCCGGTAGAACCCGGCGCCGTCCCACTCGGTGACCACGGTCCACAGCGTGGGGTCGTCGGCGGCGCGGCCGATGCGGTGGCACCGGAACCCCGGGCGCTGGGCCAGGACCGCCACGGCGGCGTCGGCGTCGGTTCGGAAGGCCTCGGTGTCGGCCTCGGGCACGGAGTATCGGGTGATGACGATCACCCGTCCATTGTGGCGCAGGCACGGGGGCGGGCCGCCCGGAGGTACTGCCGGTGCGGCCCGCGGTGCGGCGTGCGCGGCGCGCCTACCCCTCCTTGCCGAAGACGCGGTCCACGACCCTGGCGGAGGCGTGGCCGTCGTCGAGGGGGCAGAACTGGTCCACGAACGACCGGTAGGAGGCCTCGCTGCGCCGTGCGACCCCGTCGATGTCCAGCAGGGACTCGATGACGTCGTCGGACCGGGTCAGCAGCGGCCCGGGGGCGGTCTCCTCGAAGTCGAAGTAGAACCCCCGCAGGTTGTCCCGGTAGCTCTCCAGGTCGTAGGTGAAGAAGAGCATGGGACGGCCGGTGTTGGCGAAGTCGAACATCATCGACGAGTAGTCGGTGACCAGCACGTCGGTGATCAGGAACAGCTCCATGATCTCCGGGTACAGGGACACGTCGTGGACGAAGCCCTCCCCCACGATCGGGACGCTGTCGACCACGCGGGGGTGGCGGCGCACCAGCAGCACGTGGTCGTCGCCGAGCTTCTCGTACATGCGGCGCAGGTCCAGGTGCAGGTCGAGCTTGTGCTTGCCACGGGTGTAGTACTTGTCGTCGCGCCAGGTGGGCGCGTACAGCACGACCTTCTTGCCCTCGGGCAGGCCGAGTCGGCGCCGGGTGCGCTCGGCGACGGCCTCGCGGTCCGGTGAGAAGAAGATGTCGTTGCGCGGGTAGCCGGTTTCCAGGACCTCGCCCTCGAAGCGGAAGGCGCTGCGCAGGATCGGCGTGGCCCAGGGGCTCGGCGAGACCAGGTAGTCCCACTGCCGGGTCTCCCACGCGAGCTTGTCGAAGTAGTCGCGCGACTTGCCGCGGATGTTCTCCACGTCGAAGCCGATGCGCTTGAGCATCGACCCGTGCCAGGTCTGCACGACGACCTGGTCGGGGTGGCGGTGGAACCAGGCGGGCTGGCGGGAGTTGCTGACCAGGTACCGGCTGCGGGCCAGCTCGCGGTAGTACTCCTCCCCCTTGTGCCGGACCGGGGTGAGGTCGTCGGGCAGGCGGACCTGACCGTCGGCGACCAGCCACGACATCGGGTAGTCGGCCCACTTGGCGCGTTTGCGCAACTCGGCGTAGACGCTCTGAGGGCTGTCGGAGTACTGGCGCCCGGTGTAGGTGTCGAAGAGGATGCCCTCGGTGACCGGCTCCGCGCGCTGGGCGGGGTAGAAGGTCTCCCGCAACTCGCGCTGGGCGAAGGCGCCGCGCTCGGCGGGGCGCAGGTCGGTGCCGACCTGGAGCACGGGGATGCCGCGCCCCTGGTAGGAGAGCGTGTAGGTGCGTTCGGGGGTCTCGGTCTCGATCGGCAGGCCGTGGATCAGGGAGTCGGTGAACTCCACGCCCACGTCGACGCTGGTGGTCTCGTCGCCCTCGCTCTGGGCCTCCTCGCTGACCCGGCCCCACAGCTGGTAGGAGCCGGTGGACAGGGAGAGCTCACCCGACAGGGTGGCGATGCGGGAGGGGTCGAGGATGGCGGTGAACCGGTTCCCGGACCTCTCGACGGCCAGCTGGTGCTCCTCGTCGCGGCCGCGCGCCTTGGCGACCACGCTGAGCTCGTTGCCGGGCGAGAACTCGCCGCCGAGCACCAGGACGCGCTCACGCCACTCCGCCCGGTCCACCCAGGGGTGGGCCCGGCCCGCGCGCAGCTTGAGGTGCCCGGTGAAGGTGCGCTGCACGGCCAGCTGCTGCTGGGCTCCCTCGGAGTCGTAGGCGGTGGTGCGCACCTCGTCCGGCAGGACCAGGGGCAGGGCGCGCTGGTCGGGGGTGACCAGGTGGGCGTCCCACTCCTCCTGCCGGATCACGCCGCCGCACTCGCTGAGGCTGCGGGCGAAGAGCTCCTCGGCGCGCACCCGGGCCTCGAAGCGGCCGCCCTGGATGGTGACCGGGTAGCTGAGCCGGGCGGTGCCCGGACGGCGTACCAGCCGTAGCTCGGTGGCTTCGGCGGCGGGCGCGGACAGCAGCTCTCCGCCCAGGGCGAGTTCGGAGGTGCGGGGGTCGAAGCGGTGTTCGGTGACCTGGGCCCGTGCCGGCTCGACGGCGATGACCAGGTGCCGGTCCTTGTTCCACTGCGGGCGCACCCACACGTCGTCGCCGACGCTCAGGTAGTCGGGCCGCTCGGGCGGACCGGGGACGGGGCTGGCGACGATGCGGCGGCGGGCCAGGCTGCGGTTGAACACCACGAGCTCGATCTTCCACTCACCCGGCTCCCAGCCACCGGCGCCGCGCAGGCGGCGCGGGTCCACGACGACCGTGAAGCCGCCGTAGTCGTGGCGCGCGGAGTCGGGCAGGTCGGGCAGCCGGTACTCGGCGGCCAGGCGGGTGCGCACCGGGACCCGGACACGGCGCTTGGTGGCCGAGTTGACCACGAAGGCCACCACGTGCTGCTGCCAGCGCTTGCGGGCCCGCAGGTTGCGGATGCCGATCCGTCCGCTGACGTGCAGGCGGCCGTCCTCCCAGTGGATGTCCTCGGTCTTCTGCCGGACCTTGATCTCGTCGTCCAGGCGGTAGATCTCCCGGGGAACGGCCTTGGCCGGGTCCGTGGTGCCGAAGAAGGGGTACCGGATGTAGTAGCCGAGCCCCTGGCGGACGACCGTGGCCTTCTTGATCTCCACGCTCTTGGCGAAGGTGGCGACCTCCAGCACGTCCTCCAGGCGCCGCTTGCGCACCAGGTGGTACAGGAGGCGGTCGAGCACGTTCAGGCCGCGCAGGAGGCTGTCCGACACGTGGTCGAGGTAGGTGTTGAGCAGGTCCAGGACGGTCTGGCGGACCTGCGGGTCGGCGTCGTCGAGGCGCAGGACGAGGCGGTGCAGCTCGCCCTGGAGGCGGACGCGGTCCCACAGTTCGCGGTCGGCCGAGGTGAGGTCGGCGCCGAGTTCGCGCATCGCGGTGACACGGCGGGTCAGGGCCGCGCTCTCCAGCGGGGTGCCCTTCTTCTCGCGCTCGCGCATGAGCAGGACCGGTGCGGGCAGTACGTCCACGGCCTGGGCGAGCAGGGTGGCGCGGCCGACGGCGAGGTCGGCGTCCTCGGGACCGACGCCGAGGTCGGGCAGGGAGTCCCAGAAGCCCCGGCGCCAGAGCCGGTTGCCGAGGGTGGCGTCGGCGATCAGCCCGGGAACGTTCCTGGGGTCCTCGGCCAGGCGGTGGCGGCCGAACCTGCGGTGGGCCTTGGAGGGCGCGGCGCCGAGCTCGTTGAACTGGTGGACGTTACCGATGACCAGGTCGGAGCGGGTGTCGGCGGCGCTCTGCGCGAGGTGGGCCAGGGCGTAGGCGGTGAGTGCGTCGGAACCGGCGAGGAAGAGCAGGTGGCTGCCGGTGGCGGCGGCCGCGCCCCGGGCGCGGGCCCCCGGGTGGTGTGGTGAGGGCTCTCCCTGGAGCAGGGTGACGCTGAGCCCAGCGGGCGGCGCGGACGCGAAGGCGGCCGCCGTGACCAGCCCGTCCTCGCGCGCGGACTCGACGGCCTCGTCCCCCTGGTCGTTCTCCTCGGGTCGGGACTCGCCCTCGGGTGCGGTCTCGTCGTCGCCGTCGGCGTCCGGCGCGGGGTCCTCGGGGTCGGCGGGATCAGCGGGTGCGGTCGCGCCGTTGGCGGCGCGGACCGGGACGAGGACGACCTCGACGTCCCTTCGCGCGGGGCCGTCGGGCGCCGCCCCCCCGGTCTGGCTCTCGTCGCGTTGACGGGCCAGTGAGTCGAGGCAG
This sequence comes from Nocardiopsis sp. NPDC007018, assembly GCF_040635075.1. Lineage (NCBI taxonomy): Bacteria > Bacillati > Actinomycetota > Actinomycetes > Streptosporangiales > Nocardiopsidaceae > Nocardiopsis > Nocardiopsis sp. NPDC007018. The sequence continues at coordinate 51,006 of NZ_JBEYHA010000035.1, read as the reverse complement.
TTCTGCAAGTGCGGTTCGGTGACGTCGAACGTCACGATGACTGTGGGTTCGGGCACGGAAGTTGACACCCTCCGGAGGGTTCGTCTCTACACGACGTGCGGGCACCGTGGTGCGGACGGTCCGCGTTGAAAGACCAGTTACTGAAGGTGGACGGTTCACGACCCGTCTCGTGTCGAACCAGGAACAGCCGGGGGTGCGGTACGAGGGGAGATGCGTGGCGTGCAGCCGCGCCTGCGCCCGGCGCCGTGCCAGGGCCCTGCACTAGGGTCTGATCCAGGATTATCACAGGCTCCGCGTCACGGTGCGCACACCGACCGCTCCCCGAGCGCGGGGACGGGGCCGTGGGGACCGGTACACAGTGAAGGGGAACCGGCGGCGATGGCCTCTCCCGAGCACGAGGACGAACAACGGCGGCCCGTTCCCGGGCGGCCGCTCCCCCGGGGTGACTCCCTGTTCACCCCGGGCGCGGGGCGGTTGCGCCGCGAGGTGGAGCGGCGCAGCGCGGTGCCGCTGGTGTGGTTGCACCAGCGGCCGGGGTGGCTGCCCCCGGTGGTGTTGGGGGCGCTGTTCCTGGCGGGTCTGATGGCCCCCGGGTGGCTGGGCGGTCCGTGCCTGGTGCTGGTGGCGGCGGTCTTCGGGTGGTTGGCCTTCCTGACCTGGCCGTCGCTCCAGCGGCAGCAGCGGGTGCCCCGAGTGCTGATGATCGTGGTGGTGCTGGTATTGGCTGCGGCGCGGATGCTGGGCTTCTGAGCCGGGAGGCCTTCGTCACCCGCACCAGTTTTGACAATCATTTTCGTTTTCGTGATAATGAAGCAGTGTCTGACCATTTCAGGGAGGTCCGGGCCGCAGGCCCCGACGTCCCGCCCGCCTTCCAGGCCGTCGACGCGCACGCCGCCTACGACGGCGTGCCGGTGCTCGACGGTGTGAGCCTCGACGTCCCCGTGGGTCAGACCATGGCCGTCCTCGGCCCCAACGGTTCGGGCAAGTCCACCCTCATGCGCGCGATGCTCGGCATCGTCGCGCTCACCTCGGGAAGCGTCCTCGTCCACGGCAGGCCCCTGCGCCGCTTCCGGGACTGGCAGCGGATCGGCTACGTACCCCAACGGCTCACCGCCGGGGGCGCCGTGCCCGCCACCGTGCGCGAGATCGTCGCCTCCGGACAGGTCGCCCGACGCCGCCGCCTCTCCCTGCCCACGCGGGCCGACCGCGAGGCCGTCGACCAGGCCCTGGCCGCCGTGGACCTGTCCGACCGCGCCGGGGACGCCGTACGCGAACTCTCCGGGGGCCAACAGCAGCGCGTGCTCATCGCCCGCGCCCTGGCCGGGCGCCCGGACACCTTCGTCATGGACGAGCCCATGGCCGGGGTCGACGCGGAGAACCAGCGCGCCCTGGCCCGCGCCATCGCCCGCCTGCGCGACCAGGGCAGCACCGTGGTCCTGGTCCTGCACGAGCTGGGTCCGCTGGAAGAGGTCATCGAGCGCGCGGTGGTGCTGGACCACGGCCGCGTCGCGCACGACGGCCCTCCGCCCGCCGCCACCGGCGACTGCGCGCGGCCCGGGCACGAACACCAGCACCCGCACCCCGACCCCAACGACCCCGACCCGGACTCCGCGCACGGCGCCGCGCCCGCCGAAATGGTCCGCCTGGAGGTACCCCGCCGTGACTGAGCTGCTCCAGTACGAGTTCATGCGGCGCGCGCTGCTCGCCGCGGTGCTGGTCGGCCTGGTCACCCCGATCATCGGCACGTTCCTGGTCCAGCGGCGACTCGCCCTGCTGGGCGACGGCATCGGCCACATCGCCCTGACCGGGGTGGCGCTGGGCCTGCTGACGAGCACCTCCCCGGTACTCACCGCGGCGGTCGTGGCCACCCTGGGCGCCGTCCTCATGGAACTGGTGCGGGTGCGCACGCGCACCAGCGGCGACGTGGCGCTGGCGTTGCTGTTCTACGGCGGCATCGCGGGCGGCGTGTTGCTCATCGGCATGACGCCGGGCGCGAGCAACGCCACTCTGACCTCGTTCCTGTTCGGTTCGGTGAGCACCGTGGGCGAACAGGACATCTGGATCGTCGGCGTACTGGCGGTGGGCGTGGTCGCGGTGCTGGGGATCTTCGGCCGCGAGCTGTTCGTCCTGTGCCAGGACGAGGAGGTGGCCCGGGCGCACGGGCTGCCCGTCCGTTTCCTGAGCATCCTGCTGGCGGTGACGGCGGCGCTGACCGTGGTGATCGCCATGCGGGTGGTGGGCGTACTGATGGTGAGCGCGCTGATGATCGTCCCGGTCGCCGCCGCCCAGCAGCTGAGCCGTAGCTTCCGGGTGACGATGGGTCTGGCCGTGCTGATCGGACTGGTCTCCTCCCTGGGCGGCCTGACCACGGCCTTCTACGCGGATCTGGCTCCGGGAGCCACGATCGTGCTGTTGGCCCTGGCGCTGTTCTGCGTCACCGTGGTGGTGGGCGGGGTCCTGCGCCGCGTGACCAGACGCCGCGCCCCGGCACCCCTGCATCCCGTGGCGGAGGGTCCGGCGGATACGATGCCCCAGACAGATCGGGGGAGGGTGACACCATGAGTACACGTCGCGAGGCCGTCCGTCAGGCACTGACCGAGTCCTCCGGTTTCCGCAGCGCCCAGGACCTGTACGCGGACCTGCGCGCCGACGGCTCCAAGATCGGTCTGACCACGGTGTACCGGGCCCTCCAGGCCCTGAGCGACTCCGGCGAGGTCGACGTCCTGCGCACCGACGACGGCGAGGCCGTCTACCGTGCGTGCGACACCGAGAGCCACCACCACCACCTGGTGTGCCGGACCTGCTCCACCGCGGTGGAGATCGAGGGCCCGGCCGTGGAGAGGTGGGCCGCCGATGTGGGGGCCAAGCACGGCTTCAGCGGGGTGACCCACACGGTCGAGGTGTTCGGCACCTGCGGCCCCTGTTCCCTGCGGTCGGCCCAGCAGGGCAGTGCCCAGCAGGTCTGACCGGCGGATCGTACGGCGAGGGCCCCGCGTGCGCGGGGCCCTCGCGCGTGCGTGTCCCCTCCCCCGGCCGGAACCGTGCACGCGGCCTCCACCCGGTGGTTACCGGCTGGTAGCCCAGTCGTGTCGTGCGTGGGCCATGCTGTGCCCTCGTGTACAGACGAACCACGGCCGCGCTGCTGACCGCGCTGCTGATCTCCCCGCTCCCGTCCGTCTCCCCCGCCGCGGCCCAGGAGGGCCCGGCCGACCCCCGCATCGTCACCCACAACGCCTTCTTCCTACCCAAGGCCCTCTACCCCAACTGGGGACAGGACGTCCGCGCCGACCTGACCGTCCGGGACGGCGTCCTGTCCGGCCAGGACGTGGTCGTCCTCCAGGAGCTCTTCGAGAACTCCAGTGCCGACCGCCTGCGCGCCGGGCTCGCGGAGGAGTACCCGTACGGCACGCCCGTCGTGGGCCGCTCCAGGTCCGGCTGGGACCTCACCACGGGCTTCCGTGGCGAGACGGTCACCAACGGCGGTGTGAGCGTGCACAGCGTCTGGCCGGTCGTCCGGGCCGAGCAGCACGTCTACACCCGCGCCTGCGGAGCCGACTGGTTCTCCAACAAGGGCTTCGCCTACGTCGTGCTCGACACCCCCGACGGGCTCCTGCACGTGGTGGGCACCCACATGCAGGCCGAGGACGGCGCCTGCGGGACCGGCGAGGACGCGCGGATCAGGGAGTCCCAGCTGGACCAGATCGTCGCGCTGCTGGACTCCAAGCAAATCCCCGACGACGAGCGGATCTACGTGGCGGGCGACCTGAACATCGTCGGCGGCGGCGCCGAATGGGAGTCGGCCGTCGAGCGGCTGCGCGCCGTGGCGCCCGTTCACACCGGGGGGACGGCCTCCTGGGACCCCTCGGGCAACTCGATCGCCGCCCACGACTACGCGGGCTGGGACCCCCAGCAGCTGGACCACGTGCTACCGATCCGCAACGGCGCGGCCCCGGAGTCCTACGTCAACGAGACCCGGGCGGTCAAGAGCGAACCCTGGACGGTACGCTCCTGGGGCCGCTCGTACACCTACGACGACTACTCGGACCACTACCCGGTGTTCGGTTCCACCCCGCGCCCCTGACCCCCGGCGGGAAGGCACCCTCGACAGGCCCCCTCCCCCTGGGGGAATCTGGGAAGGAACACTGTTGGGCGACTGGACGAAGCATCCGAAGAAGGAGGGCGAGGAGGCGCTCCGGCAGATCGCCGAGCTGGGCTGGAGGATCGAGGACCCGCCCACCTACTACACGATCAAGTGCCCCTGCGGTGCGCACCAGCGCCAGGTGCACCTGTCCCCCTCCAACCCCCACTACTGGACGCAGACCGTACGCTTCGTGAGACGGGTGTGCCCGCCCGAACGGCAGGAGGACGTGTGAGCGTGAGGACCGCCACCCAGCTGTCCCTTCAGTTCCGCCTGGGCTCCGTTCCCGGGACCACCCCGGCGCAGGTCCACGCGCACGGGGAGGCCGTGATGCGGGAGCTGCTCGACCTCGAGCGGCACAACCCCGACTTCACCGACTCCACCGTGAGCACCGACGCCCTGGAGGGCACGGTCACCGTGGAGATCCTGGTGCTGGACGAGGGCGACCCGCTGCGGGTGCTGCACCGGGCCCTGGACCTGGTCCGCACCGCGATCCACGCGGCGGGCGGCGCCACCCCGGGCTGGCCGGTCGAGGACCGTCCGAGCCGGGTGAACATGGCCGCCGCCCAGGACCTGGTCACCGCCACCTGAGCGCGCGGCAGGCCCCCGCCGCGTCGCGCGGCGGGGCCCTACCGGTGCGCACGGGCGGCCCCGGGGCACGGCCCCGAAGGCCGCCGGGGGAGCCGGGTCAGCGGCCGTCCCGAGACGGTTCGCACCGCTCCAGCGTGGGACGTTTGGGATGCACCCCGTCGCCCGAGGACCGGCCCGTGAGGCGGCGGTGAATCCACGGCACCAGGAACTCCCGGGCCCAGTGCAGGTCCTCCTGGCGCGCGCTGCGCCAGTCCCGGGGCTCCGGCGGCGGCCAGGGCTGGTTCCAGTCGGCGTCCACCGGGACGTCCAGCACCTCGCACACCCGAAGGGCCAGCCTGCGGTGGCCCTCGGAGGACAGGTGGAGGCGGTCCCAGTTCCAGGCGCGCTCGTCGGAGAACACCTTCATGCTCCACACGTCGACGACGTCGCAGCCGTACCGGTCGGCGACGGCGCGCATGTGCATGTTGTAGGTGGCGATCTTGCCGCGCAGGTGGCGCATGACCGGCTGCCAGTTGGTGTCGAAGCCGGTGAAGATGACCACCCGGGCGCCGGTGGAGCGCAGGTCGGCCACCATCGACTCGAAGATCGCGACGACCTGGTCGGGGTCGCTGCCGGGGCGGATGATGTCGTTGCCGCCCGCGCACAGGGTGACCAGGTCGGGCTTCATCTCGACCGCGCGCGGGACCTGCTCGTCGCGGATCTGCGCGATGAGGCGCCCCCGCACGGCGAGGTTGGCGTAGCGGACCTCGGACACGTGGTCGGCGAGGTGCTCGGCCACGCGGTCCGCCCAGCCCCGGTAGCGGCCGTGGGGCACGCTGTCGCTGTCGGGGTAGGGGTCGCTCATGCCCTCGGAGAAGCTGTCCCCGAGGGCGACGTAGGACAGGATGTCCTTGCTTTTCAGGTCACCGGGAGAACCGGTCGGCACACCGCTCATGGTGTTCGATGATGCAACTCCACGCCATGGTTACGCGACAGTAGGTTGCGGTTTCCACGCGTTTTGGGGCGGAGCTCACACCATGGGCGGGGTGCCCGCGACGGTGACGGCGACGCGCCTCAGCGGTCCCTGGTGAGCGGGGTGAGCTCGGGGCGCTTGGCGGTCACGGTGTCGCCCGAGGACCTTCCGGTGAGGCGGCGGCCGATCCACGGTCCCAGCGACTCCCTCACCCAGTGCAGGTCCTCGCGGCGGGCCTCGGACCAGCTCACCGGCTCCGCCTCCGGCCACGGCTCGTCCCAGCGCTCCGTGGTGGGCACCCCCAGGACCTCGGCCACGCGCAGTGCCAGGCGGCGGTGGCCCTCCGGTGACATGTGGAGCCGGTCCTCGTCCCAGGCGCGGGGGTCGGTGAGCACGTCCATGGACCACTGGTCGACCAGGAGGCAGTCGTACCGGTCGGCGATCGCGCGCACGTTCAGGTAGTAGCGCGCGAACAGCCCGATCGTGCCGCGCATGTAGCCCGAGGAGACGTTCACGCCGGTGAAGAGCACGACCCGGCTGCCCCGCTCGGTCAGACGCGACACCGTGTGGTCGAGGATCTTCGCCAGGCGCTCGGGGTCGCCGGCGGGACGCAGCAGGTCGTTGCCGCCCGCGCACAGGGTGACCACGTCGGGCGCCATCTCCAGCGCGGGCGGCAGCTGGTCGGTGACGATCTGCCGGATCAGCTTGCCGCGCACGGCCAGGTTGGCGTACGCGATCTCGCCCACGTGGTCGGCCAGGTGCTGGGCCAGTCGGTCCGCCCATCCCCGGAAGGCACCCTCGCCCTGGGGATAGGGGTCGCCGACCCCCTCGGTGAAGCTGTCCCCGATCGCGACCAGGGACATCCCCTCGCGGACCAGCGCGGACTCCGACCGTTCCTCGGCCTGTTCGGTCACTTCTCCTCCTCGGTCACGGGGTTGGGCACGGCTCCGCCGTAGCGGCGGTCCCGCCGCGCGTAGATCTCGCAGGCCCGCCACAGGTCGCGGCGGTCGAAGTCCGGCCAGAGCGTCTCCAGGAAGACGAACTCGGCGTAGGCGGACTGCCAGAGGAGGAAGTTCGACAGCCGCTGCTCGCCGGAGGAGCGCACGAACAGGTCCACCGGCGGGACGTCGGGGGCGTACAGGTGCTGGGAGAGGGTGTCCTCGGTGATCTTCTCCGGCGAGATGCGCCCCTCGGCGGCCTGGCGGGCCAGCTCGCGGGCGGCGTCGACGATCTCGGCCTGCCCGCCGTAGTTCACGCAGAACTGGAGGGTGAGCCGGGTGTTGTCCCGGGTCATCTCCTCCGCGTCCCTGAGTTCCTTGATGACGCTCTTCCAGAGCATCCCCGAACGTCCGGCCCACTTGACCCGCACCCCGCGCGCGTGGAGCTCGTCGCGGCGGTTGCGGATGGTGTCGCGGTTGAAGCCGAGGAGGAAGCGCACCTCGTCGGGCGAGCGCTTCCAGTTCTCCGTGGAGAAGGCGTAGGCGGACAGGTTCGGGATGCCCATCTCCAGGGCGCCCTCGATCACGTCGAAGAGCGAGGACTCACCGGCCCTGTGCCCCTCGGTACGCGCCAGACCGCGTTCCTTCGCCCAACGACCGTTGCCGTCCATGACCACGGCCACGTGGCGCGGCACCAGGTCGGCGGGGACCTCCGGGGGGCGGGCCCCGCTCGGGTGCGGGACGGGCGGGGTGTGGTCCGGCTCGCGCCGTCTACCGTTGTCGAAGCTGAACAGACTCAAGAACGCTCCACATGGCGCAGTGATCGGATTCCGTTTTCCAGGTGCCACTGTAGGTAGGCCGCGACCAGCCCGCTGCACTCGGAGCGCTGCCTGCCGTCGCTGGCGTCCGCGCTGTCCCAGTCGCCCCCCAGCAGCGCCGACATGAGCCGGAGCGTGTCGGGCGCGGGGTGCGTGGAACCGTGGGGACGGCACACCGAGCAGACCATACCTCCGGCGTGCACCGCGAACGCACGGTGCTCCCCCCGGCTCCCGCAGCGGGCGCACTCGGTGAGGGCGGGGGCGTACCCGGCCACCGCCAGGGAACGCAGCAGGTAGGCGTCCAGGACCAGCCGGGAGTCGTGGCTCCCCTCCCCCAGGGTACGCAGGGCACCGATGAGCAGCAGGAACTGGCGCAGGGCCGGGTCCTTCTCCACGGCCACGATCTTCTCCGCGGTCTCCAGCATGGCGGTGGCGGCGGTGTAGCGGGAGTAGTCGGAGACCACCGCGGAACCGTAGGAGCGCACGGTCTCGGCCTGGGTGATGACGTCGAGGGTGCGTCCGGTGTGCAGCTGGAGGTCGACGTGCGTGCACGGCTCCAGCCGGGCGCCGAAGCGCGACTTGGTGCGGCGCACGCCCTTGCCGACGGCGCGGACCAACCCGGTGCGGCGGGTCAGGAGGGTGACGATGCGGTCGGCCTCGCCCAGCTTCTGGTTGCGCAGGACGACGCCCTCGTCGCGGTAGAGACTCACCCTCCCATTGTCGCGGATGGCGCCGACCGTCCCGTGTCGCGGGGGCGGGGCCGTCGCGGTTCGACGTCCCGGCCCCGCGCACGACGCGCACCACCCTGAGCTGGTTTATTACGGTTTGGATTCCCTTTTCCCGACATTTGCTCTACTCTCACGCGCTAGGGCCAGACGGTTTCGGTCCCGCCGCCCTGCCCTAGCGGCCCCGTCGACCGTGACCGTAATCCGGGCCCCACCGTCCTCGGACGGCCCCACGGGGGCCCGACGCGTCCGGACGCCCGGACGGTGGCCCGAGCATTCCCCAACCCGGTACGGAAGGCAGAGCGATATGGCGCGAGGTCGTCGAGGCAGGCGCGGGACAGGCGCTCGCGAACGGCGCTCGAACCGCGGTGCGCGGCGCGGGACGGTTCCGGTCGTGGCCGCGATGGTGGCGGTCCCGGTGGGGCTGACCCTGGCCGGAGCACTCGTGCTCTCCGGGCTCGTCGACCCCGCCGACCCCGCCGAGGGCACGAACGCCGCCGACGCGCGCGGCGGCGCCGGAAGCACGGTGGGCGACGCGGCCAACGCCCCCGGCACGGACACCGGGGACGACTTCTTCTCCGAGCCCACGGGCTCCCCTGAGAGCACCGGCCCCCGGGGCGACGGGGGTCCCCGGACCAGCACCGTCACCGCGTCCTCCTCCGCCGAGGAGTCCGAGGAGGCCGACTCCGACCAGGACGCGGGAGGTGACGGCGGTTCCGGGAGTTCCGGCGGCGGTGGCGGAAACGACGACGGCGGCGCGTCCGCCGGAGGGCCCGGGAGCTCGGCCGTGGTGACCATCGTCAACAGCGAGCGCGCCGCCAACGGCTGCGGTCCGCTGCGCGTGGACTCCCAGCTCACCGCTGCCGCCCAGGAGCACAGCGAGGACATGGCCGCCCGCGACTACATGTCCCACGACAACCCCGAGGGCGAGGGCCCCGGGGACCGGGCCGAGCGGCACGGCTACGGCTCCTGGGGCGCGGAGAACGTCGCCAAGGGTCAGACCAGCGCCGAACAGGTCATGGACGCGTGGATGAACAGCCCGGGGCACCGGGCCAACATCCTCAACTGCGACCTGGTGGCGATCGGGGTCGGTGAGTCCGACAACGCCTGGACGCAGAAGTTCGGCTTCGAGTAGCCCTCCCCGCTATCCCGGGGGGCGGACCGGGTGGTACCGGAAGTTCACCTCGGCCGCGGGCTCGCCGTTGACGAGCCTGAGCGGTACGGGCGACCCGCCGGGGTTGTCGAAGAGCCGGACACCGTCGCCGAGCAGCACCGGCAGGACGTGCACGTCGATCTCGTCGATCAGACCGCGCTGGAGGAGCTGACGGCCGATGGTCGGCGAGAGCACCTCGACGTTCTTCCCGTCCGCCGCCCGCCGAGCCGTCTCCAGGGCCTCGGCCACGTCGCGCCCTCCGCCTACCACCGGTGGATCGCCGAGGCCAACCGTGAGGCGATCCTCGACGCGGCCACGACCAGACCTTCGACTTCGGCACGCTCCCCGTACTCGCCGCGCTGCGGCGCTCTGGCCCCGCCTGGTCCACGGCGACCGGTCGCTCGGCGAGGAGGAGACACTACGGGTGGTGGACGAGGCGGCCAGGACGATGGTCGCGCGCTACGGCACGGCCGGGAGCGCCTGACGCTCACGGAGCACCCGCCCGGAGCCCGGGCTTGGCACGGCACCGGATCTCGCGGGCCGCACCCGGCCGGGTGCGGCCCGTGCTCGCCCAGGCGAGGGTTCGGGCGTGTTCCGGCCGGTTTCCCGACCGGAAGGAAGGAAACCGGAACGGGGCCCGCGACGCGTGTCGCGGGCCCCGTCCTCCCAGTGCCGGGGAAGGTCCGGGCGCCCTGTGCCGGGGGCGCCCGGTGGTGGCCTCAGGCGCGGCCGATGGCGCTGCACACGGCCTTCAGCGAGGCCGTCGTGATGCTGCTGTGGATGCCGACGCCCCACACGACCCTGCCGTCGATCTCGGCCTCCACGTAGGCGGCCGCCCTCGCGTTGCCGTCCTCGCCCATGGAGTGCTCGACGTAGTCGATGACCCGGACCTTGACGTCCACGTCGGCCAGGGCGTCGCCGAACGCGGAGATCGGGCCGTTGCCGGTGCCCCTCAGCTCACGGATCTCCCCGTTGACCCGGGCGTCGGCGTGAATCGTGTAGGTGCCGTCCTCCGCGGTGCTGGAGCGGTGAGCCAGGACCGCCACCGGGCCGCTCTCGTCCAGGTAGGTCTGCGAGAAGACCTCCCAGATCCTCTCCGCCGGGAACTCGCCGCCCTCGGCGTCCATGAATCCCTGGATGACCTGGGAGAACTCGATCTGCAGACGGCGCGGCAGGTCCAGTGCGTGGTCCCGCTGCATGACGTAGGAGACCCCGCCCTTGCCGGACTGGCTGTTGACGCGGATGACCGCCTCGTAGGTGCGGCCGACGTCCTTGGGGTCGATGGGCAGGTAGGGGACGTCCCACGGGTGGTCGTCGACCGGAGTCCCGGCCTCGTCGGCCCGGGCGCGCAGGTCCGCGAAACCCTTCTTGATGGCGTCCTGGTGGGAGCCGGAGAAAGCGGTGTACACCAGGTCGCCGCCGTAGGGGTGGCGGGGGGCGACCGGCAGCTGGGTGCAGTGCTCGACGGTGCGGCGGATCTCGTCGATCCGTGAGAAGTCGATCTTGGGGTCGACGCCCTGGCTGAACAGGTTCATGCCCAGGGTCACCAGGCAGACGTTGCCGGTGCGCTCGCCGTGGCCGAACAGGCAGCCCTCGACGCGGTCGGCTCCGGCCATCACCGCCAGCTCGGCGGAGGCCACGCCGGTGCCGCGGTCGTTGTGCGGGTGCACGGACAGGACCACGTGCTCGCGCCGCGACAGGTTGCGGCTCATCCACTCGATCTGGTCGGCGTACACGTTGGGCGTGGAGCGCTCGACCGTGGCGGGCAGGTTCAGGATGATCTCGCGGCCCGGACCCGGCTGCCAGACGTCCATGACGGCCTCGCAGACCTCCAGGGCGAAGTCCAGTTCGGTGTCGACGAAGATCTCCGGCGAGTACTGGTAGCCGAAGTACTCGGTCTCGCCCAGGTACTGCTCGGCGAAGCGCATCACGTGACGGGTGCCCTGGACGGCGATGTCCTTGCAGGCCTCGCGGTCGACGCGGAAGACCACGCGGCGGAAGGTGGGCGCCGTGGCGTTGTACAGGTGCACGGTGGAGCGCCTGGCGCCGACCAGGCTCCGCACGGTGCGCTCGATCAGGTCCTCGCGGGCCTGGGTCAGGACGGAGATCTGGACGTCGTCGGGGATCAGGTCGTCCTCGATCAGCGACCGGACGAAATCGAAGTCGGTCTGGCTGGCGGAGGGGAAGCCGACCTCGATCTCCTTGTAGCCCATGCGGACCAGCAGTTGGAAGATCTCGTGTTTGCGGGCGGAGTCCATGGGCTCGATCAGCGCCTGGTTGCCGTCACGCAGGTCGGTGGACAGCCAGCGCGGAGCCTCGGTGACGGACGTGGCGGGCCAGGTGCGGTCCGGCAGGTCCACCGACTGGAACGGCTGGTAGCGGTGGAACGGCATGGGGCTGGTCTTCTGCTGCGGCACCATTGCGGTGTGGCTCCTCGGGAAGTGTGTGGCGCGTGATGTCGTGGTCGACACGGCAAGCCGAAGTCCCGCGGCGAGGGGCCGACCTTCTAACGATCCCCGCCGCGGCCACTAAGAAGAAGGAGCTCGCGCAGCATAACGATCGTCACGCTAGCAGACGGGCGACGGATTCTGGTACCTGACGTCCACATGTTGGGACCGACCCTGTCTGAACTGGGACGCGGTGACCGCTATCCGGCACTTCGAGTCGATCCTCAAATTCAGGTACCTCGACTTCAAGATACAGCCGGGAGCGGCTACCCTGGTGGAGAACCCTTCAGTGCTAGGGGGGTCATACGGAGTCCGTCGGCGGGACCCAGGGTGCGGCCAACACCCGAGGACCCGGTCGGCTGGTGAGCCCAGTCGCCGCAGGGCCGGTACCGCCGGCGGACCTCCTTCTCCTCGCGTCCGCCCGTGCCCCGGGACCGGGCGCTTTCTCATTCTCTCCTCCCCCACCCGCACCGCGCGGGGAACCCGGTACCCGCGTGGCCACATGCGGACACGGAGAGCGAGCGCACCGTGACACGAAAAGCGGGCTTCACGTGGAAGGGCGACCAAACCAGACGATCCCGCACCCCTGCGGCCCACGGCCGCCCACATTGACAGTCCGGGGCGCCCCGATCTCCAATATCGCCACATATCGGCATCCGAAGCCTCACCCCCGCTCAACGGAGGCATCGTGTCCCTCACCCCCGTCAGAAGAACACTCGTCCCGGTCGCCTCGGGAGCCCTGCTCCTCGGCCTGCTCTCCCCCGGCGGCGCGACCGCCGAACCCGCCTACGACCTGTACGAGGTCACCGGCGTCAGCACCGCCGAGGAACGCTCCCTGATCGCCGCCTCCGGTGTGGCCATCGACCACGTCGGCGCGGACTCGGTCCTGGTCACCGGTTCGGTGCGCGACATGGCCGAGCTGGACGGCCTCGGCTTCACCGCCGAGCCCTACGCCCTCCCCCAGGCCTTCGCCAACCCCGACCCCGGCTACACCACCTACCCGGAGCTGCTGGAGATCGTCGACGACCTGGTCGCCGCCCACCCCGACATCGCCGCCAAGGAGGTGTACGGGCAGTCCCACGAGGGCCGGGACCTGATCGCGGTGAAGATCAGCGACAACGTCTCCGTGGACGAGGACCAGCCGGAGGTGCTCTTCACCCACTCCCAACACGCCCGCGAGCACCTGACCGTCGAGATGGCGGTCTACCTCATGCGCCTGCTCACGGACGGGTACGGCGAGGACGAGCGCGTGACCGGCCTGGTCGACAGCCGGGAGATCTGGATACTGCCGAACGTCAACCCGGACGGCAGCGAGTACGACATGGCGGGCGACACCTGGCGCGACTGGCGCAAGAACCGCTCGCCCAACGAGGGCTCGTCGGCGATCGGCACCGACCTCAACCGGAACTGGGCCTACAACTGGGGCTGCTGCAACGGCTCCTCCGGCGACCCGAGCAGCATCACCTACCGGGGCGACTCCGCCGAGTCCGCCCCCGAGGTCCGGGCCGTCGCCGACTTCGTCCGCGGCCGGGTGGTGGACGGTGAGCAGCAGATCACCAGCGCCATCGACTTCCACACCTACAGCGAACTCATCCTGTGGCCCTTCGGGTACACCTACGACGAGGTCACCGACGGCATGACGCGCGAGGAGTACGACACCCACCGCGCCCTGGGCGAGTACATGGCCGAGGCCAATGGCTACACGCCCCAGCAGTCCAGTGACCTCTACGTCACGGACGGGTCCATCAACGACTGGCTCTGGGCCGACCAGGGAATCGTGAACTACACGTACGAGATGTACCCGAAGTCGCCCCTGGACGGCGGCTTCTACCCGCCCTCCTCGGTGATCGACCGCGAGACCGCCCGCAACGAGGAGGCCGTGCTGCGCCTGCTCGACTACGCGGACTGCCCGTACCGGATCATCGGCGAGGAGGAGGCGTACTGCTCCTGACCCGCGCCCGGCCCACCGGACACCGGTTCCGGCCGACGAACCGCCCCCTTGTGGATGCCGCGATAAGGTCCGCATCCGCGAGGGGGTCTCTCCCGTTGGGGCCCAGGACCGGGTGTGAGCGCGGCGGCGGGCGCCCGGGGACGGCCGCGTTGAGGTACGAACCGGGGGGCGGCGCTGAGCCAGCGAAGAACCTCACCGCCCCCCGGAACCTGGTGCGGGCCCCCTCCTGCCGGTCGCGGAGGGGGCCCGAGCCACGGGGTCGGGGTGCAGGTCCGACCCCGTGGCGGTCTGTGGGACCGGGCGCCGGGCACCCGGACCGGCCGCTACTCGCCGGGCAGCGGCTCGAACTCCTTGACGGCGTTGATGGCCGGACCGTGCGGGGTGTTGGCCTCGCGCTCGATCATGATCTCCACGAGCACCGGTCGCGACGTGGCCTGGGCCTCCTTGCGGGCCCACTCCAGGGACTCCCGGATCTCCCCCGGCTCCCAGACGCGGCGGCCGGAGCAGCCGTAGGCCTCCATGAGCTTCACGCTGTCGGTGCCGTACTCGTCGTAGTGGATGTCCACCTGGTAGTTCATGTCGAACGGGATCGACGCCTGGCGGATCAGGCCCAGGTACTCGTTGTTGAGCATGACGATCACGTACGGCACGTTGTACTGGGCCGCGACCGCGAGCTCCTCGACCATGTACTGGAACCCGTAGTCGCCGACGATGCCGACCACCTCGGCGTCCGGCTCGGTGTGCTTGAGCGCCTTCTTGACACCGATGGCCGCCGGGATCTCCCAGCCGAGCGGGCCCGCCTGGCCGCAGATCTGGTAGTGGCGGGGCTTGTACGCCTTCTGGTGCTGCCCGCCCCAGATCTGGTAGAGGCCGATGGCGGTGACGAAGTAGGTGTCCTCGTCGAAGACCTCGTTGATCTCCTTGTAGACGCGGGGCGCCTTCACCGGGACGGTGTCGAAGTCCTCGCGACGGGTCAGGGTCGACTTGAGTTCGTTGACCCGCTCGATCCACGGGCCCACGGCCGCCCTGGCGTCACGCCGCTTGGCGGCGGCCAGCAGCTCCCGGAGGAACAGCCGGGCGTCGGAGACCACGCCCAGGTCGGGCTCGAAGACGCGGCCGATCTGGGTGGCCTCGATGTCGACGTGGATGAAGGTGCGCTCGCCCCGGTAGACGTCGATCTGGCCGGTGTGGCGGTCGGCGAAGCGCGCGCCCACGGCCAGGACCAGGTCCGACTCAAGGAAGGAGGCGTTGCCGTAGCGCTGGGAGGTCTGCACACCCGTCATCCCGGAGTACAGGGGCGAGTCCTCGTCGAAGGAGCCCTTGCCCATGAGGGTGACCTGGACCGGCACCCGCAGGTGCTCGGCCAGGGCCCGCAGGTCGTCGGAGGCGTCGGCCAGGATCACGCCGCCGCCGGCGAGGATGAGCGGACGCTCGGCCGCTAGGAGCAGGTCCAGGGCCCGCTCGACCCGGGGCGGGTGCGGCTCGACCGTGTTGATCTTGAGCGGGGCGTCCAGCTCGGGGTCGTACTCGATGAGCTCCTGGGCCACGTCCACCGGGATGTCGACCAGGACGGGACCGGGGCGGCCCTCCTGGGCGATCCGGAACGCCTCGCGGAAGACCCACGGGGCGGTGGCCGCCTCCTTGATCTGGACGGCCCACTTGGTGACGGGCTTGGCGATCTCGACGATGTCGACCGCCTGGAAGCCCTCCTTGTCGAGCAGGTCGGTGCGCTGCTGGCCGGTGATGCACACGATCGGGACCGAGTCCGCGATGGCCGTGTACAGGCCGGTGATCATGTTGGTTCCGGCGGGACCGGAGGTGCCGATGGCCACGCCGACCTTACCGGTCGTGCGCGACCAGCCGTCGGCCATGTGGGTGGCGCCCTCCTCGTGGCGGACGGTGAGGTGCTCGATTCCGCCCACCTCCTCCATCGCCTTGTACAGGGGGAGGATCGCCGCGCCGGGGCAGCCGAAGGCGGTGTCGACGCCCTCGTCCTTGAGAACCTCCACGACGGCGTTCATCGCGGGCATTTTCGCCATGGGAGCGAACCCTTCAGTGCTGGGGTGGCGGGGAGCGGGGCGCCCGGTGCGGGGACGCCCCGCGCCCGCCGGGGTGGGTGCCAGGGGTGGGCGGTGCGGCCGCCTGCCTCCCGGGTGGGCCAACACCCGGGGGCGGCGCACCGGCCCGGTCATACGGAGTCGTGCGGCCAGTGGCCGTGGAATCGCTGGTGGAGCCGGGCCCGGAGGCTAGGGCGTGTTCCGCGGATCATTCCGCGCTCGCGTGGCCAGGCTGCCTCTCGCTGCGCCGATGAAGCTCGGACAGCCAAACCCGGGCTGACCGTCGCTCATCGTCTTGCGAGAGATGGCCTGGCGGCCGCGCGCGGAGCTGGCGGCTCCGCCGCCAGAAGGCGAAAGCATCCACAGAACACGCCCTAGGAGTCGTCGCGGCCCGAGAGCTGCTCGACGATCTTGAGCAGGGCCGAGTGGTCGAGGCCGCCGTGGCCCTGGTTCTTGAGCGCGGCCACGTACTGCGCCACCTGGGAGCCGAGCGGGATCGCCACACCCGCGGCGGTCGCGGAGTCGGTGATGATGCGCATGTCCTTGTCGTGCAGGGCGATCCGGAACCCGGGCGCGAAGTCGCGCTCGCGCATGGCCCGGCCCTTGCGTTGGAGCACGGTGCTGCCCGCGAGCCCGCCGCCCAGGACCTCCAGGCCGGACTCGGTGTCCACCCCGTGGGCCTCCAGGAAGACCAGCGCCTCGGCGAGGAGCTGGATGTTGCCCGCCACGATGAGCTGGTTGGCGGCCTTGACGGTCTGGCCGGAGCCGCTGGGGCCGACCAGGACCGGGGTGGTGCCCAGGATGTCGAAGAGCGGACGCGCGGCCTCGAAGTCCTCGGCGGTTCCGCCGACCATGATGGACAGTTTGGCCTCCACCGCACCGGCCTCGCCGCCGCTGACCGGGGCGTCCAGGACGCGCAGGCCGCGCTCGGCACCGGCCTCGGCGAGGTCGCGGGCGACGTCGGGTCGGATGGTGCTCATGTCGATGACCAGGGTGCCGGGCTTGGCGTGGTCGTAGACGCCCCCCTCGCCGCGCAGGACCTGGTCGACGTCGGGTGAGTCCGGGAGCATGGTGATGACCGCGTCGGCGTCGGAGACGGCCTCGGCGACACCGCCGCCGCGCAGGCCTCCCTCGGCGACCAGGGCGTCCACGCGCGCCGGACTGCGGTTGACCCCGGTGACGGTGTGTCCGGCACGGACGAGGTGGACGGCCATGGGCAGGCCCATGATGCCCAGGCCGATGAAGGCGATCTTCTTGGCGGCCATGTCGGCCCCCTTTCAGGCTGTGGGTGTGGCTGGTCGTACGCGCGTGGCGGTGGTGCGGCGGGCTGGGCCCGGGGGCGGCGGCGCCCCGTGGGGTCAGTTCCGCCAGCCGAAGCTCTCGGCGCTGGGGACGGTGGGCTTGTACTCCAGCCCGACCAGGCCCCGGTAGCCCCCCGCCTGGGCGGCGGTGAGGAGTTCGTCCAGGGGCAGGTCGCCGGAGCCGGGCTCGCCGCGGCCGGGGGCGTCCGCGATCTGGATGTGCCCGAACTCGGCGGCGTGGTCGCGGACCACCGCGGCCACGTCCTCACCGTTGACCGCCAGGTGGAAGAGGTCGGCGAGGAGCGCGACGTTCTCGGCCCCCGCCTCCTTGACCCTGGCGACGAAGGCGAGACCGTCGGCGGCGGTCTTGAGTGGGTAGTCGTCGGAGCCGCTGATGGGCTCGACGAGGACGGTTCCGCCGACCTTGGCCACCGCGTCGGCGGCGGCCACCGCGTTGCGCACGGCGAGGCGGTCCTGTTCGGCCGGGTCCACCCCGTCCTGGCGCAGCCCGTAGAGGGCGTTGAAGCCGGTGGTGCCGGTGCGTTCGGCGATCTGGACGACCACCTCGGCGTTGGCGAGGAACTCCTCGGCGCGGGAGGGGTGGGAGAGCACTCCGCGGTCGGGGCCGGGCAGCCGACCCGCGAAGAAGTTGAGGCCGCTCAGGCGTACGTCCGCGTCGTCGAGGGCGGTGACGAAGGCGTCGACCTCCGCCTGCGCCGGGGTGGCGCTCTCGAAGGGCCACCAGAACTCGACGGCGTGGAAACCCGCGTCGCGTGCGGCTCGGGGGCGCTCGTTGACGGGGAGCTCGGTGAACAGCAGGGAGCAGTTCACCGTGTACCCGAGTGTGTGGCTCATGCGTTGCCTCCGGCATCCACTTCCGCATTGTGGAAAGTAGTTTTCACTTTAAGGAATGATCTGAGTGTGGGCCGGACCACCGCCGCTTGTCAACCACTCCGACCACCCCAACCTCGCCCCAACCTCCGCCCGGCGCCCCCGAGCCCGCACCGACGACGACGTGAAGCCCGAGGCCACAACCCCACCACCCCTCCGGGCCAACGAGCGAGCAGGAAGTTCCCGCTTTCTTCGCACGAGGCCACAGAATCGACTGTTTTTCCGATTTCTCCCCTTGCGAGTGTTGACAAGGTCACACTGCCATCAACTAGAGTCCCTGCAATCCGTAATACGGAAACAAGAATCTGCACTACGAAAGCCCAGGCCGGTACGACGATCCAGCGCCACCGCGGCGCCCGGGGGTACCGGCCGAGCCACGGGAGAACACATGCCCGAGACCACCCCGGCCCCGTCGGGGGACACCGCCGACCCGGGTCTGGCGCGTCTGAACGCCCTGTCCCCGCAGGACCTGCGCACCGAACTCGCGCAGTGCCTGAACGTGGACCGCTGGGTGGAGGCCGTCGCCTCCGAGGCGCCCTACCCCGACCGCCGGGCCCTGCTCTCGCTCGCCGACACCCACGCACGCGGCATCACCTCGGAGGAGGTCGCCACCGCCCTGGCCCGCCACCCCCGCATCGGAGAGAGGGCCCAAGGGCAGGACACCGAGTCCGCCTGGTCCCGGGGTGAGCAGTCGGCGTTCGCCGCCGACACCGACGACGCCTCCGCCAGGGTCCAGCGCGTCTTCACCTTCGCCCAGGGTGAGTACGAGGGAAGGTTCGGGCAGATCTACCTCGTCTGCGCCAGCGGCCGCAGCAGCCGCGAACTCCTCGCGAACCTGGTCGCCCGGCTGGACAACGACCCGGAGACCGAGCTGACCGTGGTCGGCGAGGAACTCCGCCAGATCAGCGGACTCCGCCTGCTCAAACTCCTGGAGGCAGCATGAGCCACGTGACCACCCACATCCTGGACGCGGCGCTCGGCAGCCCCGCCCGCGACGTCCCCGTCCGGCTGGAGGCCGCCGCCGACCGCGAGCGCACCTCCTGGACGACCGTGGCCCGGGGGCGCACCAACGCCGACGGGCGCGTACCCGACCTCGGCCCCGAACAGCTCGCCGCCGGGTACTACCGGGTCGTCTTCGACACCGGCGCCTACTTCGCGGCGACCGGCCAGAAGGGCTTCTACCCCGAGGTCACCATCGTGTTCGACCTCGCCGAGGAGGACCAGCACTACCACGTACCGCTGCTCCTGAGCCCCTTCGCCTACTCCACCTACCGGGGCTCGTAGACCGGCGCCGCCCGCCCGCCATAACCCCTCCGCCCCGGACCCTCCCACGGAAGGAGCCGCCCCCCGCAGCACCCACCACGTAGCACCCTCACCTCTTCGAGTGCGTGACAGGTCCTTCCGCATGACCACAGCGGTCCTCCCTCATACGCACGAAGCGCCGACGCGAACCCCGACGCGCGGCGCGAGCGATGAAGCCGAATCCACACGGATATGGAGTTCACCCTGATGGGCATCAGACTCGGAGACAACCAGTACGGCAAGGCCGAGGTCCGTCTCGTCCACGTCAAGCGCGACACCGACGTCCACCAGATCAAGGACGTCAACGTCACCTCCCAGCTCCGCGGCGACCTGGAGGAAGTCCACACCGTCGGCGACAACTCCACGTGTCTGCCGACCGACACGCAGAAGAACACCGTCTACGCCAAGGCCCGCGAATGGGGCGGGGTCGGTGCCATCGAGGACTTCGCCCTGCGTCTGGCCCGCCACTTCGTGGACGAGCACGAGTACGTGCACGGCGCCCGCCAGGAGATCGAGGAGTATTCCTGGGACCGGATCGCCACCGCCGACGGCCCGCACGACCACGCGTTCACCCGCAGGGGCGCCGAGACCCGCACCACCGTCGTCAACAAGGACGGCGACAAGGAGTGGGTGGTCTCCGGCTTCGAGGGCCTGACCGTCCTCAAGTCCACCGGCTCGGAGTTCCACGGGTACCCCAAGACCCGGTACACCACCCTGGGCGAGACCAACGACCGCATCCTGGCCACGGACGTCACCGCCCGCTGGCGCTACGTCGGAACCGACCACGACTTCGACAAGGCCTACGAGTCGGTCCGGTCGATCTGCCTGGAGCTCTTCGCCGAGACCCACAGCCTCGCCCTCCAGCAGACCCTCTACGCGATGGGCACGGCCGTCCTGGAGGCCCACCCCGAGATCGCCGAGATCCGCTTCTCCATGCCGAACAACCACCACTTCCTGGTGGACCTCTCCCCGTTCGGCCTGGACAACCCCAACGAGGTCTTCTTCGCCGCCGACCGGCCCTACGGCAAGATCGAGGCCACGGTCGAGCGCGACGACGCCCCCGCCCCCGGAGACGCCTGGAAGGCCGTCCCGGGCTTCGTCTAACCCCTCCCCGGTGACGGCACCGGGCGGAGCCCCGCGCTCCCCCGGGCCGCCGCCGGTGCTCTTCGGAGCCTCCTGAACGCCGGGGCCCGTGCGTGCGGCCGGGCCCCGGGCTCCCCCACCAAGGGGCCATCACCCGAGGTCTCCCTCGCCTGCCCACCGAACGTGGGCCACACCGGCCTTCGGCATGCCCGGAATCAGGACCACCCGGGCTCCGGGGCCGGCGCGACACCACCGGGCACCCGCCCGGAGAACCCGGTCACCACCCTCTCGGTGACCACCGATCGCAAAGGCTGGAAACTGGCCATGTCGAACAGTCCGTCCGCGAAGGACTCGGCCACAACAACCGCCACTACCCCCTCCCGCCCCGAGGACGAGAAGCTGCCCCTGCGGCTCATGCTCGTCTACGGGCTCCAGCACATCCTCACCATGTACGCCGGTGCGGTGGCACCGGCGCTCGTCATCGGCGCCGCCGCTGGGCTCGCGAACGACCCCGCCGCCATGGGAATCCTCGTCAGCGGCGCGCTCCTGGTGGCGGGCATCGCCACCCTCATGCAGACCGTCGGCCACAAGCGGATCGGCGCGCAGATGCCGATCGTGGTCGCCTGCTCCTTCGTGCCCGTCAGCGCGATCACCGCCCTGGCCGCCGGGCAGGACGGCGAGAACCTCCCCGTCGCCTTCGGCGCCTCCATGGCGGCCGGCGTGTTCGCGCTGCTCCTGACCCCCTTCTTCGGGCAGCTCATCCGCTTCTTCCCCCCGATCGTCACCGGCACGATCATCACGGTGATCGGCGTCAGCCTGATGCCGGTGGCCGCACGCTGGATCATGGACGGCTCCGTGCGCGTCCTGGAGGACGGCACCGAGGTTCCGGCCGCCCCCGTCGCCAACCTCGCCCTGGCCGGGCTGACCCTGGCCGTCATCCTCGTCGGCTCCCGCCTGTTCCCGGGGATCTGGGGTCGCCTGTCCATCCTCCTCGGCCTGGTCGTGGGCACGGTGGTCGCCGTTCCGCTCGGCATGGCCGACTTCAGCCGCGTCGGCGAGGCCGACATCGTGTTCGACCCGACCTCGGTGTTCTACTTCGGCGCGCCGCAGTTCCAGGTCACCGCCATCATCACCATGTGCATCATCATGCTCGTGGTGTTGACCGAAGGCGCCTCGCACATCATCGCCGTCGGTGAGATCACCGGTTCCAAGGTCGACGCCAAGCGCATCTCCGCGGGTCTGCGGGCCGACGTCAGCGGTTCGATCATCGGCCCGATCTTCAGCGCCACCCCCACCAGCTCGTTCGCGCAGAACATCGGCCTGCTCGCCCTGACCGGTATCCGGAGCCGCTACGTCGTGGCCACCGGTGCGGGCATCCTGCTGGTCCTGGGCATGTTCCCGGTGCTCGGCGGGGTCATGGCCGCCATCCCGACCCCCGTCCTGGGCGGCGCCGGGCTGGTGCTGTTCGGCAGTGTCGCGGCCAGCGGCGTCAAGACCCTGGCCAAGGTCGACTTCACCAACAACCTCAACCTGATCCTGGTCGCCGCCTCCGTCGGCGTGGCGATCATCCCGCTCGCCTACCCGACCTTCTACTCGTTCCTGCCGGAGTCCGTCGAGCTCATCGCGCACTCGGGCATCATCGGCGCGGCGATCGTCTCGATCCTGCTCAACATCTGCTTCAACGTGATCGGCCGCGGCCCCTCCGCCGACCCCGCCGAGATCGACCGGGCCGACATCGGCAGCGCCGGACCCGGCGAGGCCAAGTACACCGACCAGGCGGGCGCCACCTACCGGGGGACCAGCGGGGAGGGCTGACGGGCCCCGACTCCCCTCGATCCCACCCCCTCAGGGGCGGAGCGCCGTGACCACGCGCCCGCCCCGCTTCTGTTAAGCGACGGTGAATGGTATGCCTGTGAGGGTGACCGACTGGGACCTGCGCAAGCTGCGCGTACTCCGCACCCTCGAAGAGCTCGGCACCGTCCGTGCGACCGCCGAGGCGCTGTCCATGACGCCCTCGGCCGTCTCCCAACAACTGTCCTCGCTCTCCCAGCAGGTCGGCGTGGCCCTGCTGGAGGCCCACGGGCGCCGGGTGCGCCTCACCGACGCCGGGCACGTGGTGCTGCGCCACACCGACGTCGTGCTGGCCCAGCTGGAGAGGGCCGAGGCCGAACTCGACGGGTTCGCCCGAGGCGAGGCGGGGCGGGTGCGCGTGGGCACCTTCGCCACGGCCATCCCCGGTCTGGTGGTCCCCGCGCTCAACGCGCTGCGCGCCGACCACCCCGGTCTGCGCACCCGAGTGCACCAGGCCGAGGCCGCCGAGGTGTACGAACTCCTCTCCGCGGGAGAGATCGACATCGGCCTGTCCCTCGCCGCACAAGCCCCCACCAGCAACGACGGCCGCTATGACCGGACCGAGCTGCTCACCGACCCGCTCGACGTGGCCCTGCCCGCACAACACCGGCTGGCCACGGCGCCCGCGCCACGGATGCGCGACCTCGCCGAGGAACCGTGGATCTACGGG
This sequence comes from Nocardiopsis sp. NPDC007018, assembly GCF_040635075.1. Classification (NCBI taxonomy): domain Bacteria; kingdom Bacillati; phylum Actinomycetota; class Actinomycetes; order Streptosporangiales; family Nocardiopsidaceae; genus Nocardiopsis; species Nocardiopsis sp. NPDC007018. The sequence continues at coordinate 28,138 of NZ_JBEYHA010000035.1, read as the reverse complement.
GCTGCCGGGCCGTGGCGGGACATCACCCTGGCCGCCTGCGCGCAGGCCGGGTTCGTGCCCGAGCAGGCGCACGTGGCTTCCGACTGGCGGGCCATCCTGGACATGGTCGCCGCCGGGATGGGGGTGGCCCTGATCCCCCGGTTGGCCGCCGCCGGTGACACCCCCGGGGTCACCCTGCGGGTCCCGCACTCCGAGCAGCCCCGGCGCCACGTGGTGACCGCCGTGCGGTCGGGTTCGGGCCAACGGCCCCAGATCGCCCTCGCCCTGCGGGCTCTGGCGAACGCGGCCGCACGTCTCACGAACGTTCAGCCAAAACGAACATAGTGATCAAAAACTTTCGCTGGAATTGACCGGTTTCTCCTGCGACCCTGGAACGGAACCGACCGACAGGAGAACCGTGAGCCAGGACCCGTCCTTCGACCCCCGCGCCTACAACGCCCAGCCGTACCCGGGCGGCGACCCCTACGCCGACTTCAAGAAGACCGAACTGGACTTCGCCGGCCTCGTGGACCTCGCCGACCGCCGTCTCGGCGGCGGAGTCGTCGCCGCCAACGACGAGTTCTTCGCGCACCGCGAGAACATGCTGCGGACCGAACCCGCGGTGTTCGACCCGCACCACTTCGGGCACAAGGGCAAGGTCATGGACGGGTGGGAGACCCGCCGACGCCGAGGTGTGAGCGCCGAACAGCCGCACCCGACCGCCGACGACCACGACTGGGCCCTGGTCCGCCTCGCCCTGCCCGGAGTCGTCCGCGGCATCGTGGTGGACACCGCGCACTTCCGCGGCAACCACCCCACGGAGATCAGCGTGGAGGTGGCGCACGTCGACGGCACGCCCACCACCGAGGAGCTGCTGGACGCCGACTGGACCGAGATCGTGGCACGCACCCCCGTGTACGGCCACGCGGAGAACGGTTTCGCGATCGACGTCGAGCGCCGCTGGACGCACCTGCGGCTCAAGCAGTTCCCCGACGGCGGCGTGGCGCGCCTGCGCGTGTACGGCGAACCCGTCGCCGACCCGGCCTGGCTCTCCGCCCTGGGCGGCTTCGACCTGGCCGCGCTGGTCAACGGCGGCACCGTCGAGGACGCCTCGGACCGGTTCTACTCCTCCCCCGAGAACATCATCCTGCCCGGCCGCTCGCACAAGATGGACGACGGGTGGGAGAACCGCCGCCGCCGCGACACCGGCAACGACTGGGTGCGCTTCCGCCTCACCGCGCAGGCCTCCGTGCGCGCCATCGAGCTGGACACCGCCTACCTCAAGGGCAACTCGGCCGGATGGGTGACCATCCTCGGGCGTGACACGCACTCCGACACCCCGGACGAGTGGTTCGAGATCGTCGGCCGCACCGGACTCCAGCCCGACAGCGCCCACCGGTTCGTGCTCGAGACCCCGGTGAACGTCACCCACGTGCGCACCGACGTGTTCCCGGACGGCGGCATGGCCCGCCTGAACGTGTACGGCTCGCTCACCGACACCGGTGCCGCCGACCTGCGCCACCGCTGGGAAGCCACCCGCGGGTAGACCCACCGACCAGGGCGGGCACGCGTCAGCGCGCCCGCCCTTCCACATGTCGGGGAAGGCCCGGTGAGGAAGCCCGACAGCGCGGCGCCGTGCCGTCGGGTAGCCGAACTCCTCCCTGTCGGGAAGACCACGCGGAACCCCTTCCCCGCCCCCGCCACGCGTGCCCCGGGGCCCACTCCGGTGTGGGCGACCCCGCTCACACGGGAGGGATCAGGTCGCTCTCGCTGATGGTGTACGTCAGCCGGGGATAGACGAAGTCCGTCTCCTCGTTCTCGGCACGCCGTAGTCGGTAGAACTCGTGTCTTCGCTCATCGTCGGCCGGCACGAGGCGCTCGCCCTCCGGGAGGTAGGCGTGTCCGTCGCGGTACCGGACGAAGGTCTTCGAGGTTCGGAAGGTCACGCCCAACCACTGCTGGTCCGCCGCCCGGGCGGGCGCGTCCAACACGATCCTGTGCTTGAGGCGCCGATTCGCGGCGACCGAGAACGCGACGACACCGTTGTGGGCCAGGGGGATCTCGTACTTCTGGGCGTCCTCCTCCTTCGACGCCACGATCAGCTTCCGCGACGGGCCTTCGTCGGGGTGGCGGTAACAGGAGAACACCGCGATGAACGACTCGTCCGCCAGATCGATCGCCTGGTCGGAGTGGCTGCCCATCTTCTTGTACGAGTTCGAATAGCACTCGACAAGGGCGTTGTTGAAGGCGACGGGAATCCCAGCGTGCTCCTGAATCCGTCGCGCCAGTCGCTCGTGCACCGCTCGGAAGCGCCGCGCCGGATTTCCGTATCGAGTGGTGGTACGTACGACAGGCACATCACCCACGTCATCGACCCTGGTCAGCACGGCGCCTCTCCGGCCTTTTCCCACGTCTTCCCAGTGGACCGACGCGGACAGCTCTTCGAAGGGGTTCCCCTCGACCGGCACGGCACACGAGATGATCGCGTCCGAGATCTCAGATCCGGGGTGCACTGTAGTCCCCCTGGTTCATGCTGAACGCGAACCTGTCCCCGTAATCGACGAAGGACGAGACCCTGTTCTCCTTGGCGTACATCCCGCGAAGTTCGTCCATGCCCTCCGGGGTGGGCGGCCCCAGTCGCACCGGATCTCCCGGTCCCTTGAGGAAGGTGTGGCCGTTCTTGTGCACGGCTTCGGTACTCGAACAGCGCACCACGTATCCCAGGCGGGTCGGAAGAAGAGCGGCGTCCAACGCCGAGGGCCGGATTTCGTGTGTGTACAGGCGGTTGACGGACAGGGGCATGAAGAAGACGGAGCCGGGGTGGAGCGTGATCTCGAACCGCGGGGGAAGCCCGTGCCGGTCGCTCTCCGTGGTCGTCTCCTTGCGGCGAAAGCGGAGTCTGGTCAGCCCGCTGATGCCCTTCACCCCGTGGTCGAAGGCGTCCTCGGCCATCGGCCGCAGCTTGTCGAGCCCGTCGTAGAAGGTGCAGAAGGCCATGATGCCGTTGACGGGCATGTCCTTGGTCTTGTCGGCGTGAGCCGAGATCCTGGCCTTGGACTGCTTGCGCTCGGCCGTGGCACGGGTGTTGTGGTAGATCTGCGCGAGGACGTGATTGAGCGGTGCCGGGTTCCGGAAGACGACGGCGGCTTCGCGGTTCAGCGCCTCGACGATCTGCGTGTCGGTCGCGCGGAAGTTCTCGGTCGGTCCCGAGAGGTTCGTGGAGCACCGGAGCAGGCGGAAATGGAGTTCGTCGTCATTGCGCGTGACGGGCGTCAGATAGATTCCGCTGCGACGGGCCGTTCCGGGCTTGGTGGATTCCGTCAGGGACTGGAACTCGTGCTCCGCGCGAATGCGCTCGAAGTGATCAGCGGCGGGACCGAAGAAGCGTCGATAGTACACGCCCGCGCCGTGCACACGGAGGGGCACTCGGCCGAGGTCGACCAGGGTCCACGGTGTGTCGACACCCTCGTGGTAACCGCGCGACAAGTCCCGGATCACCAGGACCCGGGCCGCCTCCCGCAGTAGGCCGCCACTGATCCCGGACACATCGCCGCACAGATAGACGTTCCTCCGGGCGATATCGCACGAACCGGAGGCGATTTCCTCCGGCGTGGACACGGACCCGAAGAAGTCCCTGACCCAGTCATGCTCGCGCAGCTCCGAAGGCACGACCAAGATGTTGCCCGCATCCTCGAGGAATGCTTCTTCCGATTCCGTCGAGCACATCAAAAGGCACCCGCCCTCCGCAGATTCTCGTGGATCACGTGAAAGAATGAACATGAATTCGACCCGTATTCCTTCATATCGCGGAGCGCGAAAGAAAGAAGGCGGACCATAAGGCAGTGATCCTCTCACGAGGGCTCACCGGAGGACAACGAGCTGAGGGGGACCCGCCGATCCGCGCCAGCCGGACACACCGTGGCCCCGATACCCCAGCCCCGCGCACGCGGACGGGCGCCCCGCTCGTGGCGGGGCGCCCGTCGGCGGGACCGCGTCAGTCCCTGGTGATCATCCGGCCGTCCACGCTGTCGGAGGTCACCTCGACGCCGCGCAGGAGGGTGCGGCGCACCCGGCCCCGGAGGTCTGCCCCGTCGTAGGCGCTCACCGGGTTGCGGTGGGCCAGGGAGCGCGCCTGCACGTGGAAGGGCTCGTCGGGCGCGAACACGGCCAGGTCCGCGCTCATCCCCTCCGCGATCGCGCCCTTGCCGACCACTCCGGCCACGCGGGCGGGCTCGGCGGACATCCACCGGACGACCTCGGCGAGCGGCACCCCGCGGCCACGGGCCTCGGTCCACATCGCGGACAGCCCCACCTGGAGCCCCGCGACACCTCCCCAGGCGGTACCGAAGTCACCCGTGTCGAGGTCCTTCAGGTCCGGGGTGCTCGGCGAGTGGTCGCTGACCACGCAGTCGATCAGCCCGTCCTGGAGGGCGCGCCACAGCAGGTCGCGGTTGGCGCCGTCCCGGATGGGCGGGCAGCACTTGTAGCTGGTCCCCCCGGCCGGGATCTCCTCGGCGGCGAGTGTGAGGTAGTGCGGGCAGCTCTCCACGGTGAGGGGGACGCCCTCTTCCTTGGCCCGTGCGATCAGCGGCAGGGCCGAGGCACTGGACAGGTGCAGGACGTGCGCCCGAACCCCGGTACGGCGGGCGGTGTCGACCACCAGCGCGATGGCCGCGTTCTCGGCCTCGTCGGGTCGTGAGGCGAGGAAGTCCGCGTAGTCGCGGCCGGACGCGGCGGGGGCCGAGTCCAGCACATTGGGGTCCTCGGCGTGCACGATCAGCCGACCGCCGAAGGCCCTGATCGCCGTGGCGGCGGTGTCCAGTTCGCTCGGGGACAGGTGCCCGAACTCGTCCACGCCCGAGGGCGACAAGAACGCCTTGAAGCCGAAGACCCCTTCGGACCACAGGTCGGCGAGGGTGCCGGTGGTGTCCGCGCCGGAGTTCTCCGGCACGGCCCCGCCCCAGAAGCCGACGTCCACGGCGAGCTTGCCTTCGGCGACCGCGCGTTTGGCCTTGAGGCCGTCGAGCGTGGTGGTGGGCGGCACGCTGTTGAGCGGCATGTCGACGAGGGTGGTCACCCCGCCCAGGGCGGCGGCGCGTGTGGCGCTGGCGAAGCCCTCCCATTCGGTGCGTCCGGGCTCGTTGACGTGCACGTGGCTGTCGACGAGGCCGGGGAGGAGGACCTCGTCGTCGGCCAGGCGCAGCTCACGCGCGGCGTCGACGGGGACGTCGTCACCGGGTAGGACCCCGGTGATCCGTCCGTCGTCCACGACCACGCTGACGGCGCGTTCGCCTTCGGGGGTGAGGGCGCGGCGGGCGCGTACGACGAGTGCGTGCTCGGTCAACTCACTGCTCCTGTCCGACACGGCGGGTGGCCAGGGCGACGATGGTACCGGCGTCCGCACCGGCGGCGGTGACCACCTCGGACTCCTCCAGCGCGCCGCAGCGCAGGCCGCTGGCCAGGACGGACGCCAGCGCCTGGGCGGTGGCGGGTTCGTCCATCACGTTGCCTCCGGCCTGGCCGAGGTAGGCCCTGAGCCGGGCTGCGGCGGGGGCGAAGGCCTCGCGGTAGAAGGCGTAGGTGGCCAGGTACCGGATGGGCAGCTGGTTCGGGTGCAGGTCCCAGCCCTGGTAGAAGCCGCGCTCCAGGGAGCGGCGGACCAGCCCGGCGTGCAGGTTCCAGGCGGAGCGAACGTCCTCGGCGCTGCCGGTGGGGAGGATGTTGCTGCCGCCGTCGGAGAGCCACACACCGGTTCCGGCGGCGGCCACCTGCATGACGGCCTTGGCGTAGTCGGCGGCGGGGTGGGCCAGGCTCTGGTGGGCGGCGGTGATGCCGCAGGCCGCGCTGTAGTCGTAGGTGCCGTAGTGCAGGGCGGTGACGCGGCCCTGTCCGGCCCGGATCATGCGGGCCACCGCGACGGTGCCGTCGGCGAGCAGGATGGACTGCGGGGTCTCGATCTGGAGTTCGAACCGCAGGCGGCCGGCGGGCAGACCGAAGCGCGCCTCCAGGCGTTCGCCGACCCACACCATGGCCTCGACCTGGTCGACGGAGGTGATCTTGGGCAGGGTGAGGACGAGGTTGTCCGGGAGGAAACCGTGCCCTTCCAGCAGGGTCTGGAGGAACAGGGTGAGGGTGCGCACGCCGCGGTGGCGTCCGGCGGCCTCCATGCCCTTCATGCGGATACCGAAGTAGGGGGTGGCCGTCCCCTGCGCCAGATCCGCGACGAACGCGTTCGCGGTGGCGAGGACGTGGGCGTCCTCGGTCTCGTCGCCGGGTGCCCCGTAGCCGTCCTCGAAGTCGGCGCGCAGGTCCTCGATCGGCTCGCGGGCGAGCTTGGCGCGCACCAGGGGGAGCGCGTCGGCGACGGCGGCCTCGCTCAGCCCGGTGATCTCGGCGAGGTCGGCGGCCTTGGGCGCGTACTCGTCCAGGGAGGCGACCGCCTCCCGTCCCCAGTCCGCGGCGAGGCCGGGGCGGATGCGTCCGGCGGGAACGTAGACGCTGTGGACGGGCTGGCGGCCGCCGCTGGACCCGGGGTACTCGCGGTCCAGTCGCGCGTCGGCCTCGGCCAGCCGGGTGTCGAGTTCGGTGACCAGGTCGGTCAGGCCCGTGAGGCTGTCACTCGCCACGTGTGGTGTCCTCCTCCGTCGTCGGTGCCGGACTCGCGGTGGGATGAGAGTCCGGTCACTAATTTCTATATGCGGATAATAACTTCTGCGATTCGGAAGAACAAGGGTCTCGGGCCTCCTCGGACACCGCACGCGCAGCTTCCCGCCCCGACGGAGAGCGAAAACCTCCTTTCGTATTGCAGAATGATGGGCGTGACCGTAGCGGCCCTCAGTATGGGAGCACGACCCTTGTCAGCCTCACAGATCCCCCAAACGGACCAGCCCCGCCCTCCTGAGGAGACGGCCCGGCGCTCCGGTGGCGTGCAGTCCCTCGACCGCGCCTTCGCCCTGCTGGAGATCATGGCCGAGGCGGGCGGCGAGGCCTCCCTGAGCCAGCTCGCCGACTCCTCCGGACTGCCCCTGCCCACCATCCACCGCATCATCCGCACCCTGGTCGGCAACGGGTACGTCCGCCAGCTCCCCTCCCGCCGCTACGCCCTGGGCCCCCGCCTGATCGGCCTCGGCGACAAGGCCGCCCGCATGCTCGGCACCTGGGCCCGCCCCCACCTGGCCCAGCTCGTGGAGGACCTCGGCGAGACCGCCAACCTCGCGATGCTCGACGGCGACAAGGTCATCTACGTCGCCCAGGTGCCCTCGCCCCACGCCATGCGCATGTTCACCGAGGTCGGCCGCCGCGTCCTTCCGCACTCCGCGGGAGTCGGCAAGGCACTGCTCTCCCAGCTCAGCGACGAGGAGGCCCTGGCCACCGTGCGCCGCACCGGCATGCCCGCAGCCACCGAGCGCACCATCACCGACCCGGACGCCTTCCTCTCGGAACTGCACCGCATCCGCGAGACCGGGTACGCGATCGACGACGGCGAACAGGAGGTCGGCGTGCGCTGCGTGGCCGTCCCGGTCAGGGACGCCCCCTCCGGCATGGCCGTGTCGGTCTCCGGCCCCGAAGCCCGCGTCAGCTGGGACTTCGTGGGTCAGGCCGCCCCCATCGTGCAGCGTTGCGCCCGGGTGCTGGCCACCGACCTCAACAACCAGAGCTGACCCGACGGGCCGCGCCGGACACGACGAGGGGGCGTGACCACATGTGGTCACGCCCCCTCGTCGAACCGCCGCTACGTCTGCTGGTCGAAACCCAGCTTGCGCAGCTGCTTGGGATCGCGCTGCCAGTCCTTGGCCACCCGGACCCGCAGGTCCAGGAACACCCGCTGCCCCAGCAGGCCCTCGATCTGCTTGCGGGCCCGCGAGCCCACGTCGCGCAGACGCGAGCCCTTGGAACCGATCACGATCGCCTTCTGGCTGGGCCGCTCCACGTACAGCGACGCGTAGATGTCCACTAGTTCCTTGCCGGGCCTGGTGTTCTCTCGCTCGTACATCTCGTCCACGACCACCGCGATCGAGTGCGGCAGCTCGTCCCGCACCCCCTCCAGGGCGGCCTCGCGGACCAGTTCGGCCACGAGCATCTCGTCCGGCTCGTCCGTGAGGTCGCCGTCCGGGTACAGCGGCGGTCCCTCGGGCAGGTGCGAGCACAGGACGTCGGTGACCGTGTCCAGCTGGAACTCGCCCCGCGCGGACACCGGAACGATGTCGGCCCAGTCACCCAGCTCGTTCACGGCCATCAGGTGCTCACCGACCGCCGCCCGGTCCACCAGGTCGGTCTTGGTCACCAGAGCCACCACCGGGGTGTTGGTCTGCTCGGCGAGCTCCTTGGCGATGTAGCTGTCGCCCCGCCCGATCGGCTCGTTGGCGGGCAGACAGAACGCGATCACGTCCACCTCGACCAACGTGGACCGCACCAGCGAGTCCAACCGCTCCCCCAGCAGGGTGCGGGGTTTGTGCAGCCCGGGCGTGTCCACGATGATCAGCTGCGCGTCCGGACGGTGCACGATCCCGCGCACCGTCCGCCGCGTGGTCTGGGGCCGGTTGCTGGTGATCGCCACCTTCTGCCCGACCAGCGCGTTCATCAGGGTGGACTTGCCCACGTTCGGGCGGCCCACGAAGCACGCGAAACCGCTCCGGAAACCCTCCGGGTGGGAGAGCGACGGCAGCGGCACGCGGAGCTTCTCAAGGTCGAGGTCGTTCATCTGTCCTTCTCAACGCCGGGTGACGCTCGCGGGCACCCCGTCGGGGGCCGCGATCACCACCAGCTGGGTCTTCAGGTCGTCCGCCACCGCGCGGTCGGCCTCGGTCAGCTCCCTGGCCTCGGTGACGACCACCGCCGCCTCCAGCGCGGCGGCCTCACTGGAGGCGGCCGCGGCCACGGCGGCCTGGAGCGCGCTCAACCGCAGCGAGGGCAACGACACCGTGGTGGCCACGTACGTGCGCCCGGTCTCGTCGCGCACCGCGGCGCCCTCGGCGGCCGCGTTACGGGCCCGGGAGGCCCGCGCGAGGGTGATCAGCTTGGTGTCCTCGGGGCCGAGTCCGGTCGTATCCGTCACTGGTCCGTGCTCCTTACGTCGTGGTCGGGGCCCTGGGCGGGATCGTCGGGCAGTCGTTCCACCAGCACCGTGGTCATCCGGTTCCGGCGGCTGCTCTTGCCCTCCAGGGTCAGCCTGAGTCCAGCGTATTCCGCCTGGGCGCCGCCCGCCGGGACCCGACCCAGCACGAACGCCACCAGGCCGCCCACGGTCTCCACGTCGGAGACCTCCAGGTCGCGCTCGGGGAAGAGCTCGGCCAGGTCACCCAGCGGAAGGCGCGCGGTCACCCGCACCCGGTCCTCGTCCAGCCAGTCGACCGGCGCGATCTCGTGGTCGTACTCGTCGGTGATCTCCCCGACGATCTCCTCCACGATGTCCTCCAGCGTGACCAGTCCCGCGGTGCCGCCGTACTCGTCGATCGCCACCGCCACGTGGTTGCGGCGCTTTTGCATCTCGCGCAGGAGCTCGTCGATGGGCTTGGTGTCGGGCACGAAGGTGGCGTCGCGCATCACGTCGGCGGCGGTAAGGGGCACGTCGTCCGCTCCCCCGGCGGCCGCCGCCCAGCGGTCGCGCAACCGCTCCACGAGGTCCTTGAGGTAGACGATGCCCACCACGTCGTCCTCGTCCTCCCCCGTGACGGGGATGCGCGAGTAGCCGCTCGCCATGGCGAGCGAGAGGACCGCGTCCGCGTCGGCGTCCCGGCCGGTGAAGACGATGTCGGTCCGTGGCACCATGACCTCGCGCACGGAGGTGTCGTCCAGCTTGAACACCGAGTGGATCATCTGGCGCTCCTCAGGGTCGATCACCTCCCCCTGCTCGGCCAGGTCGACCAGCTGGCGCAGCTCGACCTCGGTGCTGAAGGGGCCGTCCCGGTCGCCCTTGCCGCGGGGGGTCAGGGCGCGCCCGGCCCCCACCAGCAGTCGGGCCACCGGCCCCAGCACCACCTGGAGCGGGTACACGACCGCGGCGCTGGTCCGGGCGAACGGTCCGGCGAACTGGCGGCCGAGGATGCGCGGGGTGACCGCGATCAGCACGCACTCCGCCACCACCATCACCAGAGCGGTGAGCGCCAGCGCGGGCCAGCCCGGTCCCAGCAGGAAGACCATGCCCACCACGGCGGCCAGGACGGCGCACACCTCGCACACCACGCGCAGGAACAGCAGCATGTTCAGGTGGGCGGCGGGGTCGGCGACCACCCGGTCCCAGGCGGCGCGCGCCCGGGCGGGACGCTCCCCGTGGGCGTCCTCCATCCCCATGGAGACGACTCGGGTGACGGCGACCTCGGCGGCCACCAGGAACCCCGCCACGGCGGTCAGGAGGAGGGCGGCGACCAGGGCCCCCGCCCACACCACGGGGTCTCCCGTGGCCAGCGACGCGCTCATCGGGCGCTCTCGTCCCCTTCGGTCGTGTCCTGGGCGGCCGACTCGCGCTCACGCCAGGCGGCGAGGATCTCTCCCTGGAGCCCGAACATCTCCTTGTGCTCCTCGGGCTCGGCGTGGTCGTACCCGAGCAGGTGCAGGATGCCGTGCGTGCACAGCAGGTCGATCTCCGCCTGGGTGCCGTGACCGGCCGTCTCGCCCTGGCGCTCGGCCACCTGGGGGCAGATGATCACGTCACCGAGCACGCCGGGTTCGCTGGTGCGCCCGGGGCCGCCGGGGCGCAGCTCGTCCATGGGGAACGAGAGCACGTCGGTGGGGCCGGGCTCGTCCATCCAGCGCACGTGGAGGTCGGTCATGGGTCCTTCGTCCACCAGCACGACGGACAGCTCGGCCAACGGGTGCACCCGCATGGCGTCGAGCACGTGCCGGGCCAGCCGGGAGAGTCGTTCCTCGTCCACGCTGGTGACGCCGGACTCGTTGGCGACGTCGATACTCATCGGTTGCGGATGCCTCACTTGGGTTCGGGGTGGGTCGGCGGTGTCCCTCCGCCCGGTGCCCGGGAGGGCACCGTACCGACGGCGGTGGGCCCGCACGAGGCGGGCCCACCGGTCGGTGTCACTACGTACTTCTTCTCAGTCTGCCCGTTGTTCGGGGCCCTCGGGGCCGTCGGAACGGTCCTTCGGGGTGTCGCCGCCGCGGCGCCGGCCGCCGCGCGGTCCCGATCGGCTCCGACCTCCGTCGCCCGGCCCGCCCTGAGCGGCGTCGTAACGCCCGTAGGCGTCGACGATCTGCCCCACCAGCCGGTGCCGGACGACGTCCTCACTGGTCAGTCGGCAAAAGGCGATGTCGTCGATATCACGCAGGATGTTCTCGATCGTCCGGAGCCCGCTGGCCTGCCCTCCGGGCAGGTCCACCTGGGTGACGTCGCCGGTGACCACGATCTTGGACCCGAACCCGAGCCGGGTCAGGAACATCTTCATCTGCTCCGGCGAGGTGTTCTGCGCCTCGTCCAGGATGATGAAGGAGTCGTTGAGAGTGTTGTGTGTGAGCAGGAAGTCCTCGGTGACGTAGAGGGAGTCCTCCGCCGCCACCTGGATGCACACACACTCCTCGCTTCCGGCTGGTTCGACGGAGTCGACGAAGCGCATCGGGCGTCCCCCACCGGTCGCGTCGTACTTCTCCTTCTTGCGTCGGAGCCGGAAGGGCTGAACTCCCTCGGGCAGACGCAGGTCGAGGCCATGGGTGTCCTTGCGGTGGAAGACCTCCCGTCCCCCGGCAAGGCCCGGCGCACGCCCCTCGGCTGGGCGGGAACGCTCGTAGACCACGCCTCCAAGAGACCGGACCAGGAAGGTCACCGCGTCACGCAGGTGGGGGGACGTCGTTCCGTACTGCACGCGGCAGGTGCGCCCCGCTGGTGTGACCGGTTCCCCGTCGGAGTCGAGCAGGCCCTGGAGCAGGGCCAACCTCACCTCGGCCGTGTTGTACAGGTAGTCGTCCGGGACGAACTTCGTGTCGGACCTGGTCCCGCACAGTCCCAGGTTCCGCATGATCGCGGTCACCGGGTTGGCGATGGTGATCACCTCGCCCGGCGCGCTCCCGCGGTTGAGGACGTGGTCCGGACCGGACTCGTGCCGGACGCGAACACCGGGGAGCAGCGTGTCGAGTGCCTCGGCCAGCTCGGGGTCCTCGGTCGCGAGACCCGGTGTGGTCGAACCCGTGAGGCAACCGTCCCCGAGGAGAAGGCCCAGTGCGTAGGCGTCCATGGGCACCTCCCGCTCCGGGAAGGCCACGGGCTCGCTGAGCAGAGGGAGCTCGTACTTGCGATAGTGCGAGCTGCGCAACCCGCTCTCGACGATCTCCTTGGCGGTGAGCACCCTGGGCGGCTCGCCTCTGCCTGCGTCGTCCCTGGTCCGGACGGTCCACAGGTGGTCCTCTGAGCACAGCGTGGAGGCACCGTCCTGGGAGGAGAATCGGTAGGTCGCCTTCTCCCCCTGCGGGTACACCCCGATCACCGGGGTCGGTCGCCCGTCAGAGCCCGTCACCAGGTCACCGACCCGGAGGTCACCGATGGGCCGGAACCCCTCAGGGGTCAGCACCTTGGTGTGCAGCGGCTGCGCCCGGCCGCGCATGTACGCCAGGGGGGCGACCTCGATGGTCCCGGCGGCCATCAGCTTGGGGATGGAGTCCGGGTCGAGCATGTCGTGCAGGGCGTCGTAGAGCGGCCGCAGGTACGGGTCGATCTTGTCGTAGAGGGTGCCGGGGAGGAACCCCAGGCGCTCACCGGCCTCGACGGCGGGCCGGGTGAGGATGATCCGGTTGACCTCCTTGTCCTGGAGGGCCTTCACCGCCTTGGCCATCGCCAGGTAGGTCTTGCCGGTACCCGCGGGGCCGATGCCGAACACCACGGTGCGCTCGTCGATGACGTCGACGTAGCGCTTCTGGTTCAGCGTCTTGGGGCGGATCGTCTTGCCCCGGTTGGACAGGATGTTGGTGGTCAGCACGTCCGCGGGGCGTTCCTTGCCCGGCGAGCGCAGCATGTGGATCATGCGCTCGACGGTGTCGGGAGTGACGTGGGTGCCGCTCTTGGCGAGCTCGATCAGCTCCTCCACGAGGCGGACCACCACGGCCGTCTCCTCGGGGGTCCCGCTGATCGTGAACTCGTTGCCGCGCACGTGGATGTCGCTCTTGAAGGACCGCTCCAGCGCTCGGAGCAGCTCGTCCCCCGAACCCAGCAGGCTGATCATCGTGTGTTCGTCCGGCACCACGACCTTGACCTGGGTCTCCGGGTCCTGGTGCGTGTGAGTTGACTCGGCCATGGTGTGGCCTTGCGGCCGCTGTCCCTACCCTTCGGTCACGGCCCCGGGGTCGGTCGCCCGGGGGTCCTCGCGGACGGGCCGCACACCGTGTCCGACGGCGTCGAACACGGTCACCACGGGTGCGCGGGGCAACCGAAGTGGCCGGTGGGGCCCGTCCTCGAGTCTACCAACGGGGTCCTCCCGGGCTCGAGCGGTTATCGGGGCCGCCTACCCGGGGGGCCAGTTCAGGCCGCGGCCGCCGAGCACGTGGACGTGGAGGTGGAAGACGGTCTGTCCGGCGCCCGCCCCGGTGTTGAGGACCATCCGGTAGCCGCTGTCGACCACGCCCTCGGCCCGGGCGACCTCGTGGGCCTCGCGCACGAGGGCGTCCATGAGCCCGGTGTCGGCGGCGGCCGCCGAGGCGGCGTCGGTGACGTGTTCGCGGGGCACGACCAGGACGTGGGTGGGCGCCTGGGGGTTGATGTCGCGGAACGCCACCGTGCGCTCCCCCTCGCGGACGATCTCCGCGGGGACCTCGCCCTTCACGATCTTGCAGAAAAGGCAGTCGGGGTCGACCATCGCTCACCTTCCGTCACGCGGGGCCGCGTTGGGCCGCGGCACCGCTTCTCGGGTCTGTCCGGCCCATGATGCCGCAGGTGGGATGGGCGCCGCAGTGGCACGGAGGGTGAGGAGATGAACCCTCAACCTTTCCGCAACCGTTCCGATCCACGTTCCCCGCCAGCCCACAACCCCGGCGCGGTAGGCTTTGCGTCCGTGCGCGTCAGGCTGTTGGGAACGCCCGCCGTTCGGCCTCATCCGACGTGTTCGGATCGGAACGCACGTCTACTGGAAATGAAGAGGTATGCCCTTTCGTAAACCCCGCGACAAGGGTGTGCGTCGAACTGAGGTGACGACAGAAACCTTGGTGGCCAGTGCCACCACGTCGCCGCTCTCAGTCGAGTGGGACGCCGACCACGCGGTCACGGAGCTCTACCGGGAGCACTACCGTCCGCTCGTACGGCTCGCCGCCCTGCTCGTGCGGGACCACGCGACCGCCGAGGAAGTCGTCCAGGACGCCTTCGTGGCCATGCACGGCGCCTGGCGTCGCCTCAGGGACCCCAACAAGGCCCTCTCCTACCTCCGTCAGGCGGTGGTGAACAAGGCCAGGTCCGTGCTGCGCCACAGGGCCGTCGTCGAGAAGCACGCGCCCAAGGCCCTGCCGGACGCACCCAGTGCCGAGCACGGGGCCATGAACCTGCTGGAGCGCGAGGCGGTCATCGCCGCCCTGCGCAAGCTACCCACCCGTCAGCGAGAGGCCATCGTGCTCCGGTACTACGGCGACCTGTCCGAGGCGCAGATCGCGGACGCCATGGGCATCAGTCGAGGCGCGGTCAAAAGCCACACCTCGCGTGGCATCTCCTCCCTTCGCTCTGTACTGGAGCAGACGTCATGAGTAGCCCCAACGAACGAAGCGAAACGGAGTTCGAGGACCAGCTCCGTCAGATACTGAGGGCCGAGGCCGACGACGTCACACCGTCGGCCGAGGGCCTCAACCTCATCCGTGAGCGCACCGAGCGCCACCGCGGCTCCGCGTGGTTCGGTCTGCCGTGGCTGCGCCCCGTGGCGGCCGTGGCCGCCGCCGTACTCATCGTCACCTCGGTGATCATGTCGAGCCCCCAGGTTCGCGAACAGGTCCTGGACATCGTCCCGGCCGGGGCCGACCGTGCGGGCACCCCGCCCGAGGACGGCGGTGACGGCGGCGGCGTCGCCGCTCCCGGCCCCACCACGGGGTCCGCCTCCGGCAGCAGCAAGCCGGAGGAGGAGGCCGAGCTCGACCCCGAGAGCTCCCCCAGCCCGTCCAGCTCCCCGTCGTCCTCCGAGGACGGCGACCTGGAGACCACTTCCTCGTGCCCCCCGGGCGAGGAGCTCACCCCGGTCGCCTCCGACGGTGCCCGCGACGAGGACAAGAAGGACAAGGACGAGCGGGAGGGCAGGGGTTCGGGCAAGGAGACCTGCGCCCCCACGGACGAGCCCAAGGAAGAGCCCACCGACGAGCCCACCAGTCCCGGTGGCGGCGACCTCGACCCCGGTGAGGGTGTCGAGGAGCCCGGCGGCGGTTCCGGGAACCAGGGCGACGAGGACGGTGCCAGCGCGAGCTGACCCGTCGGGCCCCGGGCCCCGTACTGACACGGTGAAGGGCCCGTGGGAGACTTGGGTTCTAGCGGTGGTCGCAACACCCTGACTTTTGTGGAGGTTGCGACCACCGTGCCGTTTTCCAAGCACGAACAGGCCCGGCTGCGGGAACGGTTCCTGGAACTGATGACCGAGATCGGTAGCGTCACCGAGGTAGCCCGAAAGCTGGACATCAACCGCAACACCGCGTTCGGGTGGGCACGCAAGGCCGGGCTGCGCTCCCAACCCCCGCAACGCCCTCACCCAGCCCGCCAAAAGTACGACCGCCTGCGTCAGAGCGCTGTGCCCCGCCGCGAGGCCGCCCGACGGGTCGGGATCAACGAACGCACCGCCCGAGACTGGGACCACGGGGTCCGCAAGTCCCGCAACTCCCGCTTCTACCCTGATGGGCGGCGGGTCAACTACTCCACCGGACAGACCACGATGGAGTCCATGACCAGTCCTCCAACAACACTGGACACGCTCGAACAACAGGTGCATCCGCGGTTTTTGACCCTCACGGACCGGGAACGGATCGCGGACCTTGACCGGGCGGGGTGGAGCCTGCGAGCGATCGGCCGTGACCTGGGCCGGGCGGCCTCCACGATCAAGCGTGAGCTGGACCATCACCGCGACACCGATGGCTCCTACGGCGCCTACGGCGCCTACGCGGCCCAGCGTCGGGCGGTCGCCCGGCGGGCGCGTCCCAAAGGCGCCAAACTCGCCTGCCCCGGCCCTTTGCGGGACTATGTCGCCCAGGGGTTGGAGGAACAATGGTCTCCCGAGCAGATCAGTAACCGGATCGGCCAGGACCACCCCGATGAGCAGGAGATGCGTGTGAGCCACGAGACCATCTACCAAGCGCTCTACGTCCAGGCCCGCGGCGGGCTCAAGCGCGAGGTCGCCGCCGCTTTGCGCACCGGCCGTATCCGACGCAAGCCCCGCCGCTCACCAGAACAGCGTCAGAGCCGGTTCGTCGATGAGATGGTGATGATCAGCGAGCGTCCCGCCGAGGTCGAGGACCGTGCCGTTCCCGGGCACTGGGAAGGCGATCTCATCCTCGGGGCGGGTAACAAGTCCGCGATCATCACCCTGGTCGAGCGCTCCACCCGGTACGTGATGCTCGGCCACCTGCCCGGCGAGCACACCGCCGAGGCGGTCGGAGGGGTTCTGAGCGAGCTGATCACCGCGCTGCCCGAGCATCTGCGTGGGTCTTTGACCTGGGATCAGGGCAGCGAGATGGCTGGGCACAGGGCGTTCTCGGTGGCTACGGGGGTGCCGGTGTTCTTCTGCGACCCGGCTTCGCCCTGGCAGCGCGGGTCGAACGAGAACACCAACGGGCTGCTGCGGCAGTACTTTCCCAAGGGAACGGATCTGTCGGTGCACGGCCCGCTGGATCTGGAGCATGTGGCTCAGAAGCTGAACGGTCGGCCACGCAAGACGCTCGGCTGGAAAACTCCAGCCGAGCGTCTGCCTACACTCGTCTAAATCAACGAGGTGTTGCGAGGACCCGTTGAATCCGCCAGATCCCACGGGCCCTTCACCGTGTCCGGTCCCCGCCGGCTCACCGGCCGTGCGGTGCTCCGGGCGCCGGTGTCACCAACGCCCGGTTCGGGCCTGGAGGACCGAGAGCGCCGCGACCCCGGCGGTGGAGGTGCGCAGGACCGAGGGGCCCAGCAGGGCCCGAACAGCCCCGGCGTCGTCGAAGGCGGCCAGCTCGGCCTCGGAGATCCCGCCCTCCGGGCCGACCACCAGGACGATCCCCGCACCGCGCGGTTCCGTCGGCAGCGGCAGTGACGACAGCCGGAGCGCGCCCTCCTCGTGCAGAACCACCGCGAGGTCCGCCTCGGCGAGCAGGGCGCACACCGCCCGGCGGTCGAGGGGCTCGGTGACCTCGGGTGTGCGGGACCGGCGGGCCTGCTTGGCGGCCTCGCGCGCGCTGGCCCGCCACTTGGCGAGCGCCTTGGCGCCCCGGTCGCCCTTCCACTGCGTGACGCAGCGTTCGGCCGACCAGGGGACGACGGCGTCCACCCCGGCCTCGGTCATCATCTCGACCGCGAGTTCGCCGCGGTCGCGCTTGGGCAGGGCCTGGACCACGGTGATCCGGGGGCTGGGCGCGGGTTCGCTCCGGCGCTCCACCACCCGGCACACCAGGGTGTCCCTACCGACCACCTCGTCGACCTCGCATCGCACGCGCAGGCCGAGACCGTCGGAGAGGTCGACGGTCTCGCCCTCGCGGACGCGTCGGACCGCCACGGCATGGCGGCCCTCCGCGCCCTCCAGCCGGACTCGGTCGCCCGCGAGGGCGTCCGTCCCGGCCAGGAACACCGGCGGGGTCACTTGGCTCCGAAGGCGTCGCGGATCTTGGAGAAGAACCCGCCGTGGCCGGGGCTGAAGCGGCCCGGGTTCTGGTCCTCCCCGCGCAGCTCGGCGAACTTGCGCAGCAGGGCCTCCTGCTCCTCGTCCAGCTTGCCCGGGGTCTCCACGTCCACGCGGATGCGCAGGTCGCCCCGGCCGCCGCCGTCGAGGTGGGTGACGCCCTTGCCCGGCAGGGTGATGACGTGGCCGGAGTTGGTGCCCGGACGCAGGTCGATGTTCTCCGTGCCGTCGAGGGTGTCGAACGCGCACGAGGCACCGAGCGCCGCCGCCGTCATGGGGACGGTGATGGTGCAGTGCAGGTCGTCGCCGCGCCGCTCGAAGGTCGGGTGCGGCTTCTGGACGATCTCCAGGATGATGTCGCCGCGCGGTCCGCCGTTGGGGCCGACCTCGCCCTCGCCCGCGAGCTGGATGCGGGTGCCGTCGTCGACGCCGGCGGGGATCTTCACGGTGCGGGTGACCTTCTCCCGGACCCGGCCCTCGCCCGCGCAGTCGCCGCAGGGGTTGGTGATGACCGACCCCTGGCCGGAGCACTGCGGGCAGGGCCGCGAGGTCATGACCTGGCCGAGGAAGGAGCGGGTGACCTGGGAGACCTCGCCCTGGCCGTGGCACATGTCGCAGGTGGTCCGGTGCGAACCGGCCGCGGTGCCCTCGCCCTGGCAGGTCTCGCACAGGATGGCGGTCGGGAAGGTGATCTCCCGGCTGACGCCGAAGGCGGTCTCGACGAGGTCGAGCTCGATGCGGAGCTTGATGCTGCGCCCGCGACGGACCCGTTCCCGGGGGCCGCGCGCGCCGGGGTGCCCGCCGCCGAAGAACGCGCCGATGAGGTCGTCGAAGGCGAACCCGCCCGCCTGCCCGAACCCTCCGGCACCGCCTCCGCCCGGGGCGAAGGGGTCCTGGCCCATGTCGAACATCCGACGCTTGTTCTCGTCGGAGAGGACCTCGTAGGCCTGGGTCACTTCCTTGAAGCGTTCCTGGGTGGCGGGGTCCGGGTTGATGTCCGGGTGGAGCTCGCGCGCGAGCCGCCGGTACGCCTTCTTGATCTCGTCCTTGGACGCGTCGCGACGCACCCCGAGAACCTGGTAATAGTCTCTGGCCACTGAGTTACTGTCCTGCCAAAATCTGTCCGACATACCGGGCCACCGCACGGACGGCGCCCATGGTCCCTGGGTAGTCCATACGGGTGGGTCCCACCACTCCGATCTTGGCCAGCGACTGGTTTCCCACACCGTAGTCGGCCGACACGATGGAAGTGGACCGAAGACCCTCGTGGAAGTTCTCCGCGCCGATGCGCACCGTGAGCATGGAGGGGTCCTTGGCCTCGCCGAGCAGTCGGATGAGGACCATGTTCTCCTCCAACGCCTCCAGCACCTCGCGCAGGCTGGCCGCGAAGTCGACGGCCGCGAGGTTGGCGGTGCCCGCCAGGACGATCTTCTCCTCGTGACGTTCCACGAGGCTCTCCAGCAGGACGGTGAGGACCGCGACCGCGACCGGCCGGTCCTCCGGCGCGACCTGGGCGGGCAGGTCCTCCACCGCGTCCGGCACGTCGCCGAGGTGCTTGCCCGCGATGGCGCGGTTGAGCATGGCGCGCAGGTCGTCGACCACGTGTTCGGTGACCGAGCCCAGCACGTCGATGACACGCTGTTCGACCCGGCCGGTGTTGGTGATGACGACCATCATGATGCGCTGGCCGCCGAGCGGCACCAGCTCCACGTGCTGGACCGACGAGCGGGTCAGCGACGGGTACTGGACGATCGCCACCTGACGGGTGAGCTGCGCGAGCAGCCGGACCGTGCGGGCGACGATCTCGTCGAGATCCACGGCGCCGCCGAGGAAGGACTCGATGGCCCTGCGCTCGGCCGCCGAGAGGGGCTTGACGGAGGAGAGCCGGTCGACGAAGAGCCGGTAGCCCTTGTCGGTGGGCACCCGTCCCGCACTGGTGTGGGGTTGGGTGATGTAGCCGTCCTCCTCCAGCGCGACCATGTCGTTGCGGATGGTCGCCGGGGAGACACCGAGGGGGTGGCGGTCCGCCAGCGCCCGCGAACCCACGGGTTCGTTGGTGTTGACGAAGTCCTCGACGACCGCACGCAGGACCGCGAGCTTGCGCTCATCCAGCAACTCGCCACCTCCTGGCACTCCAAGGTTCTCAGTGCTAATTCTATGCCCGGGCGCAAACCCTCCCGGCTACCCGCTCGCAGTAACACCGTGACGGGGGGCGCTTCTTCCCCGCGGACCGGCGACGTGCGCCACCGCCCACGGGTGTCGCGGGCCCCGCACCAGTAGACTGCACCACCGTGGTTACCAAGGGAACCGGCCGTTACGGCCGCGACGTTCTGGCGGGAGACTGGCGGCGACCGAAGAAGGGTGCGGTGCGCGAGATACCCCTCACCCGTGACCTGGTCGTGGAGGACGCCGACGAGACCTTCTGCGGGGCCGTGGTGTCCTGGGACAAGGTCGCGGTGACCCTGGAGGACCGGGGCGGGCGCCGCAGGGTGTTCGAGCTGGGCCCGGCCGCCTTCCTGGTGGACGGCGAGCCGGTGACGCTGGTGCGCCCGGCGGCGGCTCCGCGGGGTCCGTTGCGCAGCGCCTCGGGGTCGATCGCGGTGACCGGCGCGCGGGCCCGCACGGCCCGGGAGAGCCGGATCTACGTGGAGGGCGCCCACGACGCCGAGCTGGTGGAGAAGGTGTGGGGGCACGACCTTCGGGTGGAGGGCGTGGCCGTGGAGTTCCTGGAGGGGGTCGACGACCTCCCCGCCGTGGTGGCGGAGTTCGCCCCGGGTCCGGGACGGCGGCTGGGGGTGCTGGTGGACCACCTGGTGCCGGGGTCCAAGGAGAGCCGGATCGCCGAGCGCGTGCGGGGCGGGGACGTCCTCGTCGTCGGCCACCCCTACGTGGACGTGTGGCAGGCGGTGCGCCCGGGCGCGGTGGGGATCGGAGCCTGGCCCGAGGTCCCGAAGGGGCTGCCCTGGAAGGAGGGCGTCGTGGACGCCCTGGGGTGGCGGATGGAGACGGGGGAGGCCTGGCGCCGCATCCTGGGATCGGTCCGCGGCTACGGGGACCTCGAACCGTCGCTGCTGGGCCGGGTGGAAGAGCTCATCGACTTCGTCACGGGACCGCACGCCCCGGAACACTAGGATTGTCGCGAGCGCGTGGTCTGATGGGGTCTCGGGGCCGGCGTCCCGGTCCCGTCGGGCCCGCGTCCGGACCCGCGGGCCGTCGGTACCGACCCCGTCCGTCCGGTCAGCACCGCGCCCAGCGCACCCAACAGCGGAGTCGAGGGAGAGCATGAGCGAGACCCCGTCCAGTCATCCGTCGCCGGATGACCCCCAGGGCCGGCCGCAGTCGCCCCCGAACCCGTCGGAGCGCAGCGGCGGGCGAGCCGAACGGGACGGGTCCGACGCCGACCGGCAGGTCCAGGAGCACGGCCAGGCCCCCCAGAGCGGGCCGCACCCCGGCTGGGGAGCGCCCTCCCACCAACAGCGGGCCCAGGCGTACGACCAGGCCCACGGCGGCCCCCGGGCCCCTCAGGTCAGCGGTGAGCAGCGGGGCTGGGGACAGCCGCACCAGGGTCGGGCTCCGGGGCCGCAGACCGGGGCGCAGCCCGCCTGGAACCAGCCGACCGGTGGCCAGCGGCCAGCGGCGTACGGTCAGTCCGGGGCCCGGACCGGATGGGGGCACACCGCCGGGCAGCGGCAGGAATGGGCCACGCACACCGGCGCCTCACCCCAGGCACCCCAGCCGCCCCAGACGGCGCAACCGCCGCAGTTCCCACAGGCCCCCACGGTGGCCGGTTACGGCCAGCCGTACCAGCAGCAGACGCGGGTCCAGGGCTACACCGCCCCGCAGGGCCCGACCGCCCCCGGTGACGGCGACCCCGTCACGGCCTCGATGCTCGCGCACCTGACCGGGTTCGTCATCGCCTTCCTCGGCTGGATACCGCCGCTGGCGATCTACTTCGCCCGGCGCGAGCGGTCTCCGTTCGTGCGCCACCACGCGGCGGAGGCGGCGAACTTCCAGATCACTATGCTGATCCCCTACGTCTTCGCTGGCGTCGTGTTCTTCGGCTTGGGTATCTTCTTCCCCAGCCTGTCCTGGATCGGCTACCTGCTGATCGCCCTCGTGTGGATCGCCTGCATCGTCCTCGGCGTCCTGGGGGCGTCCGGAGCCAACAAGGGGATCTGGTACCGCTACCCCGTGAGCATCCGGCTCCTGAAGTAGTAGCCCGCTCCCATACACCAAGGAACCGCCATGTCCTACCCGAACAACCCGAACCCCCACGACCCCTACGGTCAGGGCGAGTCCGGGGGCTACCCGCCCCCGCCCGGTTACCCACAGCAGGGCGCCGCTCCCGGTGGTCCTCCCGTTCCCTACACCGGCCAGCAGAGCGGCGGCTACCCGCCGCCGCCCCAGGGCGGCTACCAGCAGCCCGGTGGTTACCCCCAGGGCGGTTACCAGCAGCCGGGCGGTTACCCGCCTCCCCCCGGCCAGTACGGCGGTTACCAGCAGCCCGGAGCCCAGGGCTACGGCTCCTACGTGCCGAGCGAGGCGGAGCGCAGCTCGGCGAAGCTCGCCCACATCGGCGGCGGCTTCCTCGGCTGGCTCCTGCCGCTCATCGTGTACATCACGAAGAAGGACGAGTCGCCCTACGTGCGCGACCAGGCCGCCCGGGCGCTCAGCTTCCAGCTGGTCATGTTGATCGGCTACCTCGTCTCCGGTGTCCTGGCGTGGTTGCTCATCGGCGTTTTGACCTGGTTCGCCCTGCTGATCTTCTCGATCGTCTCCGGCTTCCGCGCGGCGTCGGCGGTGGACCGGGGTGAGTGGGCCCGGTACCCGATGGACGTCACCTGGGTGAAGTAGCCCGACGTTCCACGCGTGAGGAGGGGCCCGGCCGTGTGCCGGGCCCCTCCTTCGTGTGCGGGGCGAGCCTCAGGTGAGGTCGCGCACCACGGCGTCGGCGAGCAGGCGGCCGTGGCGGGTCAGCGCGGCCCGGCCCCCGGCGTGCGCCCGTGCGTCCAGGAGCCCCTCACCGACCAGGCGTTCGGCCGCTGCCAGCCCCGAGGCGTCCAGCAGCTCCAGCGGGCAGCCTCCGTCCACGCGCAGCTCCAGCAGGACGCGCTCGAACCGGCGTTCGGCCTCGGTGAGCACCTCGCGGGCGTGGGCGGGGCTGTCGCCGGCGGCCAGGCGGGCGGCGTAGGCGGCGGGGTGCTTGACGTTCCACCAGCGGGTCCCGCCCACGTGGCTGTGCGCGCCCGGGCCGACCCCCCACCAGTGGCCGCCGGTCCAGTAGAGCATGTTGTGGGCGCTACGGCCCTCGGTGCTGCGGGCCCAGTTGGACACCTCGTAGGGGGTGTACCCGGCGGCGGAGAGGGCCTCGTCGGCCATGAGGTAGCGGTCGGCCATGGCGTCGTCGTCGGGCTCGGTGAGCTCGCCCCGGCGGACGCGGGCGGCGAGCCGGGTGCCCTCCTCGACGATGAGCGAGTAGGCGGAGACGTGGTCGGGCCCGGCACCGATGGCGGCCTCCAGGGAGGCGGCCCAGTCCTGGTCGCTCTCCCCCGGGGTGCCGTAGATGAGGTCGAGGTTGACGTGCTCGAACCCGGCCTGGCGGGCCCAGGCCACGCACTGTTCGGGGCGGCCCGGGGTATGGCTCCGCTCCAGGACGCGCAGGACGTGGGGGCGGGCGCTCTGCATGCCGAAGGAGACGCGGGTGAACCCGGCCTCGCGCAGGCGGGCCAGGTAGTCGGGGTCGACCGTCTCGGGGTTGGCCTCGGTGGTGACCTCCGCGTCGGGGGTGAGCCCGAAGCGGTCGCGGATCTCGCCGAGGACGCGTCCGAGGTCCTCCGGGGAGAGCAGAGTGGGGGTGCCGCCCCCGACGAACACGGTGCTCACCGGGGGCCGCTCGCCGGTCAGGACGCGGTCGGCCAGGGCGACCTCGGCCGCGGCCTGCCCGGCGTAGGTCTCCCGGGAGGCGGTGGCGGTGCCGTCACGGGAGACGAGTTCGTCGGCCGTGTAGGTGTTGAAGTCGCAGTAGCCGCAGCGGGTGACGCAGAAGGGCACGTGGACGTAGAACCCGAGTGGGCGGCCGCCGAGTTCGGCGAGTGAGTCTGCGGGGAGTTCCCCGGTCCGGGGCACGGGTTCGCCGTCGAGGGCTACGGATGGCATGCCTCCAGTGTCACCGACCCGGCGACGTGCCCTGACACCCCGGGTCCGGGGGCGGCCTCCGACGCGTCGCCGGGCCCCCGCGCGGCCCCCGCGACCGGTCCCCGCCGGATGGTTTCGCCGAAAACCCCCTCGGATCGGGCTCCTGTGCGCACAATCAGAGGATGGACCCCTCACAGGCACCGAAGCCCGCTCCCCTGCGCGTCACCTATCCGCTGTACCAACCGGTCATGGAGGTGGACGGCACCTGGCTCACCCTGCGGTCACCGAGCAACTCGCCTCAGGGCGGCCGCGACGAGCTGGTCAACCACTTCTGCTGTCGGGCCAGGGAGCGGGAGGGCGACCCCCGCCTCGCCCATGAGTACCGGGAGTTCCACGACGCCGAGGTCCTGCTCTCGTGGGAACGCCACGACGAGGTCCGTGTCCTGGGCACCCGCTACCGGGTGGCGCGGATCGAACGGTTCCTGAGGTTCGTGGACGGTCTTCCCGAGGCTCCGCGCCCCTGCGACCCGGTCGACCACCCGACGGAGTCGGTCGCGGGCGAGGAGGACGGGTACTGGTCCGGTATGGACCTGACCCGGGACTGGGAGGAGGACGCGCTGGCCCAGCAGGCCCGGGGCGAGATCCTTCGCGGCAGCCTCCCCCGGCACTTTCCTGAGGACGTGCGGATGGACGGCGCGATCCGGAGTTGCGCCTACCCGGACGTGGCGATCCTGAATCCGGACTTCCAGTGGCTGGTACACGACGCGGTCCGGCGCACGTGGGGCCCCTACGGCCCGGAGTTCTCTGATCCCGCGGACGCCCGGTCCTACTGGCTCACCCACTTCGACGCCCGTTCCCGCCCCTCGGTGTACACCGAGATGGACGGCATCGGTGAGGAGGAGACGGAGGCGATCGGACGCGCGGTGGCCACGCAACGCGTCGAGGGCGGCGACGGTCCGATCCGGGTACTGAACCGCAGTTTCCACCTGGCCCGCACGGTCCGGGCGGCGCGCTCGGGCTTCGACGGGCCCGAGCCGCCCCGTGAGAGCGACCCGGAGTTCCACGAACCGGTGGCGGTGTCGCACAAGGAGCACGCCGACACCAACGGGTTGGAGTGGGACGAGGCCCCGGTACCTCCCCCCGTGACCGAGGCGCACCGTCGATTCCTACCCGGTCACGACGGACGCGTCGGCTGAGGCGGTCCCCACCGGGAGACCGCGTGACGGACACCGCCGGGCCTCGGCGCGGCCTCCCGGCGTAGGGCCCCGGTCCCGTGCCGGGGCCGTAGGCGGGTCGGCCCCGCGCGGGGCTCGCGCGTGCCGGGGGCCGCCCCTCGCGCGGCTCCCGGCGCTCAGACGCCGTGGGCGGCGTCCTGGGGGTCGCGGCGCAGCGGGGCGGGCGACTCCAGTCGGGTGTGCGGCGCGGTCGGGCCGGACACCCGGGCGGCCGGGGCGACGGCCGTGGAGCCGCGTACGACCAGTTCGGGGTCGAAGACGTACTCGGAGTGCGAGACGGGGTGCCCGGCGATCTCGTCGCACAGGGCCCGCACGGCTGCCAGTGCCATCGCGTTGACGGGCTGGCGGACGGTGGTGAGCGGCGGGTCGGTGAAGGCGATCAGCTGTGAGTCGTCGTAACCGACCACGGAGAAGTCCTGGGGCACGCGCAGGCCGTGCTGGCGGGCGGCGCGGATGGCGCCCAGCGCCATGATGTCGGAGCCGCAGACCATGGCGGTGACGCCGCGTTCGATGAGGCGTCCGGCGGCGGCGTGTCCCCCCTCCACTCCGAACAGGGAGAGCTGGACGAGGTCCTCGCCGTCGAGGCCGTGCTCGGCGAGCGCCTGGTGGTAGCCCTCCAGCTTGCGGCGGACGGGGACGTAGCGCTCGGGTCCGCTGGTGAACCCGATCCGGGTGTGTCCGAGGGCGACCAGGTGGTTGACGGCCAAACGCCCGGCCTCCCGGTCGTCGGCGGAGATGAAGGCCGCCGGAATGGACTCGGTGTATCCGTTGACCAGCACGATGGGCAGCCGCCGGGAGACCAGGGCCTGGTAGCGCTCGTGGGAGGCGGAGGTGTCGGCGTGCTTGCCGGAGACGAAGAGGATGCCGGAGACGTTGCGCTCCAGCAGGAGTTCCACGTACTCGTCCTCGGATATCCCGCCGGGGGTCTGGGTGCACAGCACCGGGGTGTAGCCGCGCTGGGCCAGGGCGCCCTCGGCCGCCTGGGCGAACATCGGGAAGACCGGGTTCTCCAACTCGGGGATGACCATGCCGACCAGTCCGGCGGAGCGCTGGCGCAGCCGGGCGGGGCGTTCGTATCCGAGCACGTCGAGCGCGGTGAGGACGGCCTTGCGCGTGTCGCTGCCGACCCCGGGCTTGTCGTTGAGCACCCGCGAGACGGTGGCCTCGCTGACGCCTGCGTGCCGCGCGATGTCGGCAAGTCGTGGACCCATACGGGCAACTCTAGTCGAGATTACCGTCACAGGGACGAAAGTTGGCGGTAATCTTGCGCAAGAACTTGCAGCCATGATCCGGAAGGACCCCCACAGATGAAGGACCAGTCGCACTGGTGGCGCGAGGCCGCCATCTACCAGATCTACGTGCGCAGCTTCGCCGACTCCAACGGGGACGGCGAGGGCGACCTCACCGGCATCCGCGAGCGCCTCCCCCACCTGGCCGAGCTGGGCGTGGACGCGATCTGGCTGACCCCCTTCTACGTCTCGCCGCTGGCGGACGGGGGCTACGACGTCGCCGACTACCGCGACGTCGACCCCCGGTTCGGCACCCTGGAGGACTTCGACGCCCTCCTGTCCACCGCCCACGAGCTGGGCATCCGCGTGATCATCGACGTGGTCCCCAACCACTCCTCCTCGGCGCACCGCTGGTTCCGCGAGGCCGTGGCGGCCGAGCCGGGCAGCGCGGCCCGCTCCCGCTACGTCTTCCGTGACGGCCGGGGGGTCGACGGCGAGGAGCCGCCCAACAACTGGAAGTCGATCTTCGGCGGCCCGGCGTGGACCCGCCTCACGACCGCCGACGGCCTCCCCGAGCAGTGGTACCTGCACCTGTTCGACTCCGAGCAGCCCGACTTCGACTGGACCAACCAGGAGGTGCACGACGAGTTCGACGACGTCCTGCGCTTCTGGCTGGACCGCGGGGTGGACGGGTTCCGGATCGACGTCGCGCACGGCATGGTCAAGGACCCGAAGCTGCCCGACATCGACCCCGACGCCAAGGCCGACCTGCTCGACGGCAGCACCTCGCTGCCCTACTTCGACCAGGACGGCGTCCACGACATCTACCGCCGCTGGTCGCGTCTGGCCGCCGAGTACCCGGGGAACCGGGCCCTGGTGGCCGAGGCCTGGGTGGAGGACGCCCGACGGGTGGCGCGCTACCTGCGCCCGGACGAGCTGCACCAGGCGTTCAACTTCGAGTACCTCACCGCCCCGTGGGACGCGGCCCGTCTGCGCGCGGTGATCGACGGTTCCCTGGCCGCGAACGGCGAGGTGGGCGCGACCACCACGTGGGTGCTGTCCAACCACGACGTCACCCGGCACGTGACCCGCTTCGGCGGCGGCGAGCAGGGACTGCGGCGCGCGCGTGCGGCCACCCTGCTGATGCTGGGCCTGCCCGGTTCGGTCTACCTGTACCAGGGCGAGGAGCTGGGGCTGCCGGAGGTCACCGACCTGCCGGAGGAGTCGCTCCAGGACCCGACCTGGGAGCGTTCGGGCCGCACCGAGCGGGGGCGCGACGGCTGCCGGGTCCCCCTGCCGTGGGAGGGCGGCTCCGCCCCGTACGGTTTCGGCCCCGAGGGCTCCACGCCCTGGCTGCCGGTGCCCGAGGCGTGGGCCGGGCTGGCCCGCGCCGTCCAGCACGGGGTGGAGGGCTCGACCCTGGAGCTGTACCGGACCGCGCTCGGCCTGCGCCGTGAACTGGAGGCCCTGGGCGACGGCTCGATGCGCTGGCTGGAGTCCCCCGAGGGTGTCCTGTACTTCGAGCGCGAGCCCGGCGTCCGGGTGGCGGTGAACCTGACCGGCGAGGCGGTCGGCCTGTCCGCCTCGGGCGAGGTGCTGGTGGCCAGCGGCCCCAGCGCCGAGCTGGCCGACGGCACGCTGACGCTGCCCGCCGAGACCTCGGCGTGGCTGCGCGTCTGACCGGCCCGTGAGCCGCGGGTGCCGGGCGAACCGACGCGCCCCGGCGACACCGGAACCTGGCGCAGTCTGAACTCCGTCGCCCCCAGCGGTGACGGGGCCGAACGCTCCTCCGCCCGTACCA
>NZ_JBEYHA010000034.1:0-59056 GCF_040635075.1 Nocardiopsis sp. NPDC007018 | reverse complement strand
GAACCAGTGGGTGCGGCAGACCACCCGGTGGATGCCGATGCACCTGTACAAGGCGTCCGCTGGTGAGCTGTGGATGACCCCTGAGTGGGGTCGGGCCGGGACACGGCGTCCGCGGACCGCGGTTCTCCGCCGCCTCGGCCGGTGGGCCGGGGCCGGGCTGTGCGCCGCCCTGCTCCTGGCCGCGCTGGTGCCGGTATGGCCCGCGCTGCGCCTGAGCGTGGACGGCGAGCGGTTCGGCCACCTGCCCCTGGCCGAGGGGGAACAGTTCACCGTCTCCTACGTCCACTCGATCGACCACCTGCCGATCGAGGAGAACATCGAGGTCCGTGACGGCGTCCTGGTCGCCGACTCCACCCGCCTGCGCCAGTTCGGCGCCGGTATGGGCCACATCCCCGGGGAGGGGACCGGCCGTGCCGACGGCGAGTGGTGGGTCATCGAGGACATGAACCGCACGCTCGGCCCGCAGCTCGCCATCCGTGTGGGCCGGGCCTCCGTGGACCACCGTCTGCGCACCCCCGACACCGAGGTCCGGCTCTCCCCGTGCCTCACCGCCCGCCGGGTGGTCGTCGAACCGGTCCGCGTCCCCACCCTCGTCCTGTTGTTCGGCGGCGCGCCGCGGCCGGACTGCGACGAGTAGCCCTCCGAGAACCAGGTCCGCCCCCGCCTGAGACACCCTCCGCCGCGCGGCCCCCGTGGTCGCACGCACCGCGCGGCCCCAACCGTCGAACCGAGGAAGAACATGGCTGAGAAACCACAGGTGCGGGGTGACGTGCCCCCGACGCCGGAGGAATCCGAGCGCGAGTCCACGGCCTCCGCGACCGACACCGCGGACGCCGCCGAGACCGCCGACGACACGTCGCAGGTCGGATTCGGCAAGGGCGGTCGCAACACCGGCACCTCAGCCGACGCGCTGCCGGACGTCGACGGACTCGGGGACGACGCCCCGCCGGTCTGGCGCCGGATCGCCTCCGAGCGCTGGGGGGACGGCCGGTTCGGGCTGGCCATGGGCGGGATCATCCTCGTCCTGGGCATCGCGCTGACCGCGTTCCAGCTCTGGATCGCGCTGCGTTCGGGCCTGGACGCCCGGCAGCAGCGCCTCATCCACCTCATGCTGATCATGATGATGGTGTTCGTGATCATGCCGCCGTTCAAGAAGGCGACGGTTCACGGCAGCCCGATCGCGCTCACCCTCGGGGCGGTACTCGACCTCGTCATGATCGTCGCGACCGTGGCGGTCAGCGTCTACCCGATCCTGTTCCAGACGGAACTGGCCCGCCGGGCGGGCGGTTACTCCGAGCTCGACCAGTTCATGGGCCTGGTCGCCATCGTGGTCCTCCTTGAGGCCACCCGCCGCGCCGTCGGACTGGTCATGGTCCTGCTGGTGGCCGCGTTCGTCTACTACGCCTGGCTGGGTCCGCTCATCCCCGGCGACTTCGGGCACTCGGGCGCCACGATCCAGCGCATCTCCACGCACGTCTACCTGGGCAACGACGGGATCTACGGGCTCACGCTCGGGGTCGTCGTGACGTTCGTGTTCGTGTTCATCCTCTTCGGGGCACTGCTCTCCAAGACCGGCGGCGGCAACTTCTTCGTGGGCCTGTCCTACGTCCTCACCGGGCGCATGGTCGGCGGCCCGGCCAAGGGCGCGGTCCTGGGCAGCGCCCTGATGGGCTCGGTCTCCGGTAGCGCCATCGCCAACGTCGTCACCACCGGCCCCTTCACCATCCCGCTGATGAAGAAGGTCGGCTACAAGAAACACGACGCCGCCGGGGTCGAGGCCGCCGCCTCCACCGGCGGGCAGGTCCTGCCGCCCATCATGGGCGCGGGCGCGTTCCTCATGGCCGAGCGGCTGGGCATCCCCTACGCCGACATCGTCAAGGTCGCGATCATCCCGGCCATCATGTACTTCGCCCTGATGTTCCTCTTCGTGGACATCCTGGCCCGCAAGAACAACATCCGCCCGATGGACCGGGACGAGGTCCCCACCTTCGCCATCGTGATGCGCGCGGGCTGGCACTTCATGGCCCCGCTGATCCTGCTCATCGTCCTGTTGCTCAACTACGTGCCGCCCACGCGGGCGGGTCTGGCCGCCTGCGGCGCCCTGCTCGTCGTGGCCATGCTGCGCGCGGGCAGCCGCCTCAGCTTCAAGGACTTCCTGGAGGTGTTCGTGATGGCGGCCCGCAGCACCCTGCCGGTCTCCGTGGCGTGCGCCGTGGCGGGCATCATCGTGGGCATGGTCGGCCTCACCGGTCTGGGCCTGGTCTTCTCCGACGTGCTGGTCAACGCCTTCGCGGGCAACCTGCTCATGACCCTGGTGATGGTGGCGCTGGCCTCCCTGATCCTGGGCATCGGCCTGCCGGTGACCGCCTCCTACGTGGTGCTGGTCATCCTGGCGGGCCCGGCGCTGGAGCAGCTCGGCCTGGCGCTCATCGTGGCGCACATGATCGTGTACTGGCTCAGCCAGGACTCCAACGTGACCCCGCCGGTGGCCTTCGCGGCCTTCGCGGCGGCGGGAATCGCCAACTCCAGTCCCATGCGCTCGGGCGTGTCCTCGTGGAAGTTCGCCAAGGGCCTCTATCTGATCCCCCTGCTGATGGCGTACTCGGCGCTCATGGAGGTGGACGGGCCCGTCCTCGACCTGGTGATCGCGATCGGTACGGGATCGGTCGCCCTGGCGGCCGGAGCGATGGCGATCGAGGGCTTCTTCCTGCGCCGTACCCTGCTCGGTGAGCGCATCGCGCTGGGGCTGTCCGCCGCCCTGGTCCTGATCGCCCCCGAATGGAGCGGCTGGGCCGAGTCCCTGCTGTCCGTGAGCGTGTCCTCGGACGTGTTCATCACCGCCGGAACCGTCTCGGGCCTGGTGCTCATCACCCTCCAGGTGATCAACCACCGCCGTGACAAGGCCAAGGGCCTGGTAGCCCCGCTCGGCGAGGAGCAGCCGAAGACGGTGGAGACCGCGAACGCCTAGCGGTCCGCCCACGGGACCCGAAGGGGCCCCGGACGGGGCGCGGAGGCCACGGCCGCCGCGCCCCGTCGGCGTTCCCGGTCCCGGTCCCCGGACCGCATGTCCTAACCTCGCTGGCATGTGGCGATTCGGATGGAAACCGGGACGGGGCCTCCAGGGCACCGACCTGGAGGCGGTGCTGGTGTCGGCCTCCTACGGAACGGACCCCCTGCTGCGCTCCGCCTGCGAGGCGGTGCGCGAGGGCGACGCGGAGGCCGGCGCGGCCCTGCTCGTGGAGACCCGGCGGGACCCCGAGGCCCGCGCCTACCAGGCGCAGGCCCTGGGGCGGGCCGCCGTGGACCGCCCCGACGAGATCGCCGAACTGTCCGGGACGGGCGCCGACCCCGCCGACGTACTGCTGTGGCTCGGCCACGCCCTGCTCGCCCGCGCCGTGGCACTGCCCTCCGGCGGAGCCGACACCGCCCAGGCCGACCGCAAGGCCTTCGAGGCCGCCCTGCACGAGGCGCGGGTGCCGCTCGCGGAGTCGGCCCGCCTCAACCCCGACGACGCCGCGCCCTGGGCCGCCCTCCAGACCGTGGCGATGGGACTCGGGGAGCGGGAGGAGCGCGAGCGGGCCTGGGAGGAGGTGGCCGCCCGGGCTCCGCACCTGTACCCGGCGCACATGACCCGTGTGCGCGCCCTGGCCCCCGCCCGAGGGGGTTCGGCGGAGGAGATGTTCGCCGCCGCCGGTGCGGCCGCCGACACCGCGCCCGAGGGCAGCCCCCTGCCGTCCGTGCTCGCCCTGGCCCACGCCGAGTACCTGCGGGGCGAGCGGCGGCGTCTGGTCCGGGAGGGCAACAGCGCCTACATCACCTCCATGGCGATGGGGCGCCTGCACGGCGACGCCGTCAGCGAACTGTTCCAGCTGGCCCAGGCATGGGCGTCCGCCGCCGTGCCGCACGTGCGCGACGTCCAGGCCCACCACCTGTTCGGCTGGGCCTTCCACCGCGCGGGGGAGGCGGACCTGGCCCGGTGGCACCTGGGGTCGGTCGGCCGGTACGTGTGCGACGTGCCCTGGTCCTTCTTCGGTTCCGCGCGCACCGAGGCGGCTCTGGCCATGTCGGAGCTGGGAGTGGACCCCCGGGTGGCGCCCGGCGAGGAGTGAGCGGGGGGAGTGAGGAGTGAGCGGGCCGGGGAAGCACGGTCCGGCGCGAGGACCGGGGTGGGAGAGGGTCAGCGGGGGAGGCCCCCGGCCGGGTTGAGTAGCCGTACTCAGGTGCGTCGGGCGGGCCCGGACCAGACTGGTCCCATGACGAACACGACCCCCGCGTCCACCCCGGCCCGCGCGGCGCTCCTCGGCCTCGCCGCCGGTGCCGGAGCCGCCCTCGTCGCCGAGGGCCTCGGCTGGCTGGTGAGCACCGGCCTCGTCGCCACCCAGTCCGACGACGTCGTCGGAGCCAACATCGGCGCCGGGATGGCCGGTATGACCGTCGCCCTGTTGGTCGCCCCGGCCCTAGCCCTGCTCCTGCTGCGGCTGGCGCGCACCCCCCGCCCCCTCGCCGCCGTGCTCTACTCCCTGCCCCTCTACCTGCTTCTCACCAT
Organism: Nocardiopsis sp. NPDC007018; assembly: GCF_040635075.1. NCBI lineage: Bacteria > Bacillati > Actinomycetota > Actinomycetes > Streptosporangiales > Nocardiopsidaceae > Nocardiopsis > Nocardiopsis sp. NPDC007018. Next base: position 54,510 of record NZ_JBEYHA010000034.1, on the reverse strand, counting down.
GGTCGGCACGTCGGCGGCCATCCCGCTGGAGACCTGGCTGTGGGACCGTTTCCCCGGCCTGGCCGCCGCCACCAGCCCCTGGCTGCCCTGGCACCTGATCACCGTGCTCACCCTGGCCGCCTCCCTCGCCCTGACCTCGCTGCTGACCAGCCGTTCCCGCGGCGCCGGGGCCCCGGACCGCGTCTGACACGGCCCGAGGCCGACCGAAAAGCACTGGTCAGCCTCGGCCGGGTCGGAAACAATGCACGGGTGCTACTGACGATCACCACCACCGCCCAGCCCGCGACGGACCTCGGGTACCTGCTGCACAAGCACCCCGACAAGGCGCAGAGCTTCGAGCAGTCCTTCGGTACGGCGCACGTCTTCTACCCCGAGGCCACCGAGGACCGCTGCACGGCCGCGCTCCTGCTGGAGGTGGACCCGCAGGCGCTGTTGCGCTCGCGGACGTCGGTGAGCACCCCCGACTTCGCCCTCGCGCAGTACGTCAACGACCGCCCCTACGCCTCGTCCTCGCTGTTCACGGTGGCGCTGGGCCGGGTCCTGCGGTCGGCCATGCGGGGCGACACAGAGCTCCGCCCCGAACTGGCCCGCACCCCCATCCCCCTGGAACTGCGCCTGCCCGCGGTGCCCTGCCACCCGGGCCCGGAGCGGGCGCGCGCCCTCTTCGAGCCCCTGGGCTGGACGGTCGCGGCCGAACCGGTCCCGCTCGACCCCGGCCTGCCCGGCTGGGGCGACTCCCACTACCTGTCGCTCACTCTGACCGGAACCCTCCGGCTGTCCGAGGCGCTCAGCCACCTGTACGTGCTGCTGCCCGCGATGGAGGGCGGCCACAAGCACTACTGGGTGGACTCCACCGAGATCGACAAGCTCCTGCGCGCGGGCGGCGCCCCGGTCGACGGCGCCCTGCCCGAGGACGGCCGCGACGCGGGCTGGCTGGCCGGGCACCCCGAACGCGACTGGATCACCCGCCGCTACCTCGCCCGCCGGGAGAGGTACGTGCGTACCGCCCTGGCACGTCTGACCGAGGCCGACGACCGGCGCGCGGCCGCCGACGACGCTCCGGAGGACGCGGCCGCCCCCGCCCGGGACACCGCCGCGACCGCACCGGCCGAACCCGCCGCCGAAGAGCGCGCGCCGTCACTGGCCGACCAGCGCGCGGGCGCGGTCACGGCGGTGCTCGCGGCCGAACGCGCCACCAGCGTCATCGACCTCGGCTGCGGCGGGGGCAAGCTGCTGGAACGGCTCGTCCGCGACCGCACCCTGGAGCGCGTCACCGGCGTGGACGTGCACCTGGGGAGCCTGGAGATCGCGCACCGCAGACTCTGCAAGGGCTGTGACCCGGGCGGGGGCCGGGGCCACCGGCCCCTCCTCGACGCCCCCGGCACCGGCCGCGACGGCGCCGCGTCCGCGACCCGCCCCGAGCTGCTGCTCGGCTCGGTCGTCTACCGCGACCGGCGTTTCCGGGGCCACGACGCGGCCGTGCTCATGGAGGTGGTCGAGCACCTCGACCCCTCCCGCCTGACCGCCATGGAACAGGTCGTCTTCGGCGACGCCGCCCCCCGGGTCGTCGTGGTCACCACGCCCAACGCCGAGTACAACCGCCACTACGAGGGCCTGGCGCCGGGCGCGTTCCGCCACCCCGACCACCGCTTCGAGTGGACCCGCCCCGAGTTCGCCGCCTGGGCCGACCGGGCGGCCGCCGAACACGGCTACACCGTCCGGTACCTTCCCGTCGGCCCCGAACACCCCGAGACCGGCGCCCCGACCCAGATGGGAGTCTTCACCAGATGACCGAGCCCAACGACGCGGCCCACCGCGAGCCCCGCGTGCTCGGCGTGCCCCGGATGGGGCTCGTCCTGCTGGTCGGGGTGTCCGGATCGGGCAAGTCCACCTTCGCCGCACGACACTTCGCCACCACCCAGGTGATCGGCTCCGACTTCTGCCGGGGCATGGTCTCCGACGACGAGAACGACCAGACCGCCACCGCCGACGCCTTCGCCCTCCTGGGTACCATCGTCGACGTGCGGCTCCGGCGAGGGCTGCTCACCGTCGTGGACGCCACCAACGTCCAGCGCAAGGCCCGCGAACAGCTCGTCCGTATCGCCAAGGCCAACGACGTCCTGACCACCGCGATCGTCCTCGACGTCCCCGAGGCGGTGGCCCGGGAGCGCAACCGGGCCCGGCCCGACCGCGACTTCGGCGACCACGTGATCCGCCGCCAGCGCCGCGACCTCAGGGACTCGGTCAAGCGGATGTCCCGCGAGGGCATCCGCAGGACGTACGTCCTCAAGGGGCAGGAGGAGATCGACGCCGTCCGGATCGAGCTCGAACGCCCCTGGCCGGAGCGGACCGAGCTCACCGGGCCCTTCGACATCGTCGGCGACGTCCACGGCTGCCGCTCCGAACTGGGGAGCCTGCTGGAGGAGCTCGGCTACGCCCTGCGCCTCGACGACCGGGGGCGCCCGGTCGGCGCACGTCACCCCGAGGGCCGCACGGCGGTGTTCGTCGGCGACCTCGTCGACCGCGGCCCCGACAGCCCGGGCGTCCTGCGCCTGGTCATGGGCATGGTCGCCGACGGCGACGCCCTCTGTGTGCCCGGCAACCACGAGAACAAGCTCGTCCGCTACCTCAAGACCGGCAAGGGCCGGCTCACCCACGGCCTCGCCGAGACCGTCGAGCAGCTGGACCGCGAGAGCGAGGACTTCCGCAAGGAGGTCCTGGAGTTCTGCGACGGCCTCGTCAGCCACCTCGTGCTGGACGGCGGCGACCTCGTGGTGGCCCACGCGGGGCTCAAGGAGGAGTACCACAACCGCGCCTCCGGCCGGGTGCGCTCCTTCGCCCTGTACGGCGAGACCACCGGCGAGACCGACGAGTTCGGCCTGCCCGTCCGCCTGCCCTGGGCCCGCGACTACCGGGGCCGGGCCACGGTGGTCTACGGCCACGTGCCCACGCACAAGGCCGAGTGGATCAACCGCACCATCTGCCTGGACACCGGTTGCGTGTTCGGCGGCAAGCTCACCGCGCTGCGCTACCCCGAACGGGAGATCGTGGACGTGGACGCCGAACGCACCTGGTACGAGCCGGTCCGCCCCCTGGTGGAGAGCCCGCCCGCGCGGGAGGGCTCCGCGGACGGGCGCGTCATCGACATCACCGACGTCGGCGCGGGCGACGCGCGCACCGGCCTGTTCGTGGAGACCGAGAACGGCACCGTGCGCGCCGGAGCCGAGAGCACCGCGGCGGCGCTGGAGGTGATGAGCCGCTTCGCCGTCGACCCGCGCTGGCTGCTCTACCTGCCGCCCACCATGGCCCCGGCGCCCACCGCCGTCGCGCCCGACCTGCTGGAACACCCCGACGAGGCCTTCGCCTCCTACCGGGCCTCCGGCATCGGTGAGGTGGTCTGCCAGGAGAAGCACATGGGCTCCCGGGCGGTGGCCGTGCTGTGCCGGGACGAGGCCGCCGCCTCCCGTCGCTTCGTGCCCGGCGAACTCGGCGCCTTGTACACCCGCACCGGCCGCCCCTTCTTCCGGGACCCCGAGGTCGGGGCCGAGGTCGTCGAACGGCTGCGCCGGACCGTGACCGAGGCCGGGCTGTGGGAGCGGCTGGGCACCGACTGGCTGGCCCTGGACGGCGAGATGCTGCCCTGGTCCGCGAAGGCCCGTTCCCTGATCCGGGAACAGTACGCCTCGGTGGGGGCGGCCGCCCGGGCCTCGCTGCCCGCCGCCACCGCCGCCCTGACCGCCGCCGCCGGGCGGGGCGTGGACGTCGCCGGGCTCGCCGCGACCATCGCCCGCCGCACCGAACAGACCGGCGCGTTCAGCGAGGTCTACCGCCGCTACACCTGGGACACCGACGGCGCCGACGGTCTGCGCTTCGCCCCGTTCGCGCTGCTCGCCACCGAGGGCAGGGAGTACACCGGGGCCGACCACCTCTGGCACATGGGTGTGGCCGAACAGCTCGCCGCGACCGGCGGCATGGTCCAGGCCACCCGCTACCGCGTGGTCGACACCACCGACCCCGACTCCTGCGCGGCGGCGGCCGCCTGGTGGCGCGAGATGGTCGACCGGGGCGGTGAGGGCATGGTGGTCAAGCCGCTGCTCGGCGCCCGCGCCCGGGGCCGCAAGGGTCTGGCCCAGCCGGGGCTGAAGGTGCGCGGCCCCGAGTACCTGCGCATCGTCTACGGAGCGGACTACACCGACCCGGAGCGCATCGCGGTGCTCAAGGACCGCAAGCTCGGCCGCAAGAACGGGCTCGCCATGCGCGAGCACAAGCTCGGACTCGAAGCGCTGACCCGCCAGGCGGCGGGCGAGCCCCTGTGACGGGTGCACGAACCGGTGTTCGCGGTGCTCGCCCTGGAGACCGAACCGGTCGACCCGCGCCTGTAGGGCGGGCTGGACCGGACCGGACCAGTACGGTGACGGCGGCCCGGACCTTGGAGGATCACACCGGGGTCCGGGCCGCCGCCTGTCGTGGGATCACAACAATCGGACACCGGGTCGCCTTCTTTTCACGCGCACTCCTTCAAGCGGACACCCGTGACCGCCATGATGTGGCCGCACAGACCCCGCGAATCCCCCGATCCCCGCAGAAACCGGAGCAGGCGTGTCCCCAACCCCCGCCAGACCCACGTTCCCGGCCCTCAGGAGAACCCTCGCCCCGGCGGCGGCCCTGGCGGCCGCAGCCCTGGGCGCGAGCCTCGTGGCCCCCCTGCCCGCCCTCGCGGCGGCCGACACCCCCGTGATCAGCGAGGTCTACGGCGGTGGCGGCAACAGCGGTGCGCAGCTGCGCCACGACTTCGTCGAACTGGGCAACCCGACCGCCGCCGACGTCGACCTGACCGGTTGGAGCGTGCAGTACCTGCCCGCCCGCCCCGGACCCAACACCCAGGTCCAGGTGACCCCGCTCAGCGGCGCCGTCGCCGCCGGTGAACACCACCTGGTCCGCCAGGCCGCGGGGACCGGGGGCACCACCGACCTCCCGACCCCCGACGACACCGGCAACACCAACATGTCGGCCACCGCCGGGACGGTGCTGCTGGTGGAGGGCACCGGCGCCGTCACCTGCCGCACCGCCGAGGCCTGCGCCGAGGACGGCTCGGTCGTCGATCTCGTCGGCTACGGCGACGCCGTGATCCACTCCGGTACCCCCGCACGCGGCGCGGGCAACACCGCCTCCGTGTCACGCGACGCCGCCTTCACCCACACGGGCGACAACGGCGCCGACTTCACCTCCGGCGACCCGACCCCCACCAACGGCGCGGGCGAGACCGCCGAGGGCCCCGGCGGCGGTGAGCCCGAGGAGCCGGTCGAACCCGGTGACCTGCGCGTCCACGACGTCCAGGGCACCACCCGCACCTCCCCGTACGCGGGGCGCCAGGTGAGCGGCCTGCCCGGCGTGGTCACGGCCGTGAACGCCTTCGGTAGCGGCCGTGGCTTCTGGTTCCAGGACCCCGAGGGCGACGACGACCCGCGCACCAGCGAGGCGCTCTTCGTCTTCACCGGCTCCACCACCCCCGACGTCGCTGTCGGCGACGAGGTCTTGGCCGCCGGACTGGTCAGCGAATACCGTCCCCAGGCGGGCGCGCAGACCATCACCCAGCTGGAGAGGGCCCGCTGGACCATCCTGTCCCGGGGCAACGACCTGCCCGAGGCGGTCCTGCTCGACGCCGACACCCTCCCCTCGACGTACGCCCCCGACCACGGCGGCGACGTCACCGACCTCGAACTCCGCCCCGACGAGTACGCCCTCGACTTCTGGGCGGCCCACGAGCACATGACGGTCCGCGTCGAGGACGCGCCGGTCATCGCGCCCACCGACGCCTACGACGCCCTGTGGGTGACCACCGACCCCGACGCGAACCCCACCCCCAACGGCGGCCAGCACTACGGCTCCTACGACGACCCCAACAGCGGCCGCGTGAAGATCGAGTCGCTGCTGGACCGGAACGTGCGCCCCTTCCCGCAGGCGAACGTCGGCGACACCCTCGCGGGCGTCACCGAGGGCCCGGTCTACTACAGCCGCTTCGGCGGCTACCTGGTCCGCGCCACCACCCTCGGCGAGCACGTCTCCGGTGACCTGGAGCGCCGTCCGGTCCGCCCCACCGCCCGCCACGAGATCAGCCTCGCCACCTACAACGTCGAGAACCTCGGCGGAGCGGACGACCAGGCCGACTTCGACGCCCTCGCCGAGGGTTTCGCGGCCTACCTGGGCTCGCCCGACATCGTCGGGCTGGAGGAGATCCAGGACAACAGCAGCGAGACCGACGACGGAGTCGTGGCCGCCGACGTCACCCTGGACCGCCTCGTCGACGCCATCGCGGCGGCGGGCGGCCCCGCCTACGAGTGGCGTGAGATCAGTCCCGAGGACAAGAAGGACGGCGGCGTCCCCGGCGGCAACATCCGCAACGCCTTCCTCTTCAACCCCGCGAGGGTCCAGTTCGTCGACGTCGAGGGAGGCGACGCCACCACCCCCGTGGAGGTCGTCGACGGCCCGCGCGGCGCCGCGCTCTCGGCCTCCCCGGGCCGGATCGCCCCCCAGGACCCGGCCTGGAACTCCAGCCGCAAGCCCCTGGTCGGGCACTTCCGGGCGCTCAACCGCGACGTCTACGTGGTCACCAACCACTTCAACGCCAAGGGCGGCGACCAGTCCCTGCACGGCGTCATCCAGCCGCCGAACCGCACCAGCGAGACCCAGCGCCACCAGCAGGCCACCCTGGTCCGCGAGTTCGCCGACGAGCTCCTGGCCGTCGACCCGGACGCCAACCTCGTGGTGATGGGGGACCTGAACGACTTCCAGTTCTCCACCACCCTCGACATCCTCACCGGGGACGGCGCGCTCACCAACCCCATGGTGGACCTGCTCGGCGAGGGCGAGGGCTACAACTACAACTTCGACGGCAACTCCCAGGCGCTCGACCACATCCTGGTCAACGGCGCCCTGGCCGGACGCGTCGACTACGAGATCGTCCGGATCAACTCCGAGTTCCACGACCAGGTGAGCGACCACGACCCGCAGGTCCTGCGGATCGACACCCGGCGCAGCACCTCCCCGGGCCGGAACTAGCCACAAGGCGACGGGCGGGGCGAACCGGACCTTGAGGGACCGGCGGCGAACGGGGCGGGCACCGGTGACGGCGCCCGCCCCCTCGCGTACCGGGCGCCCTCACCGAGGGGGCGGACCGACACGTCAGCGGGGTCACTCCTCCCGGTCGCCGCGCGCCCCTATCCTGGAAAGGTCCGCAGCGCCCACCCAGGGAAGCGATGATGAACGTACTGCTCACCGGCGGTGCCGGGTACATCGGCACCCACACCGCGGTCGAACTCCTCGAGGCCGGGCACGACGTCGTCGTCCTGGACTCCCTCGTCAACAGCCACGAGGAGGCCGTCCGCAGGGTCGAGCGGATCACCGGCCGCACGGTCGCCTTCCACCGCGCCGACTGCACCGACCCCGAAGCCGTGCGCGCCGTGTTCGACCGGCACGAGATCGACGCCGTCATCCACCTGGCCGGGCACAAGGCGGTGGGCGAGTCGGTCCAGCGGCCCCTGCGCTACTACCGCAACAACCTCGACGCCCTGCTCACCCTCTGCGAGGTCATGGACGGCGCCGGGGTGCGCGACCTCGTCTTCAGCTCCTCCGCCACCGTCTACGGCGACCCCCGCAGCGTGCCCATCACCGAGGACGCCGACCTCTCGGCCACCAACCCCTACGGCGCCACCAAGCTGTTCGCCGAGCGGGTCCTCGACGACCTGGCCGCCGCCGACCCGCGCTGGCGGATCATCTCCCTGCGGTACTTCAACCCGATCGGCGCGCACCCCAGCGGCCTGATCGGCGAGGACCCCCAGGGCGTACCGAACAACCTCTTCCCCTACATCGCCCAGGTCGCGGCGGGGCTCCGCGAGCGACTGAGCGTGTTCGGCGACGACTACGACACCCCCGACGGCACCGGAGTGCGCGACTACCTGCACGTGGTGGACCTGGCCGGCGGCCACCTCGCCGCCGTCGACCACCTCGCCGACACCTCCGGCCACCGCTACTACAACCTCGGCACCGGGCGGGGCACGTCGGTCCTGGAGGGCGTACGCGCCTTCGAGCGGGCCACCGGCGCCCCGCTGCCCTACACGGTCGTCGCCCGGCGCCCCGGCGACATCGCCGTCTGCTACGCCGACCCCTCGGCCGCCTCCCGCGACCTGGGATGGAAGGCCGAACTCACGGTGGACGACGCCTGCCGCGACACCTGGCGCTGGCAGCGCGCCAACCCCCGGGGGTTCGCGGGCTGAACCCGCCCGGGCCCCCGCACCCGCGTGCCGGGCGGCACACCCGGGCGTGCGCCCCGACCACGGGCAACGGCCTAGACTGAGGGGACATCCACTTCTTTCTGCGGAAGGTCCTCCGTCGTGTCCGTTGGTGCTGACAGCACGTTCGACACCGTCCTCGTCGTCGACTTCGGTGCGCAGTACGCGCAGCTGATCGCCCGACGGGTCCGGGAATGCCACGTGCACAGCGAGATCGTGCCCTCGACCATGCCGGTCGAGGAGATGCTCGCGAAGAATCCCAAGGCCATCATCCTCTCCGGCGGGCCGTCCTCGGTGTACGCCGAGGGCGCCCCGAGCGTGGGGGCCGAGCTCTTCGAGACCGGGGTCCCGACCTTCGGCATCTGCTACGGCTTCCAGGCCATGACGCGCGCCCTGGGCGGGGTCGTGGACCGCACCGACCTGAGCGAGTTCGGCCGCACCGCGCTGACCGCCAGCACCGGCTCGGTCCTCTTCGAGGGCCTGCCCGAGGAGCTGAGCGTGTGGATGTCGCACGGTGACTCCGTGGTCCAGGCCCCGGCCGGATTCACCAGCACCGCCAGCACCGCGGGCGCCCCGGTCGCCGCCTTCGAGGACACCGACCGCCGCCTCTTCGGTGTGCAGTTCCACCCCGAGGTCATGCACACCGAGCACGGCCAGGACCTGCTGCGCCGCTTCCTCTACGAGGGCGCGGGCTGCCGCCCCACCTGGACCATGGTGAACATCGTCGAGGAGCAGCTGGGGCGCATCCGCGAGCACATCGGCGACAAGCGCGTCATCTGCGCGCTCAGCGGCGGTGTCGACTCCGCCGTGGCCGGTGCCCTGGTGCAGCGCGCCGTCGGCGACCAGCTCACCTGCGTGTTCGTCGACCACGGTCTGCTCCGCAAGGGCGAGGCCGAGCAGGTCGAGAAGGACTTCGTCGCGATCACCGGCGCCAAGCTTAAGGTCGTCGACGCCGAGGAGCGCTTCCTGTCCGCGCTGGCCGGGGTCACCGACCCCGAGGAGAAGCGCAAGATCATCGGCCGCGAGTTCATCCGCGTCTTCGAGCAGGCGGCCCGCGAGGTCGTCGCCGAGAGCGGCGAGGACGGCGCCGAGGTCGAGTTCCTGGTCCAGGGCACCCTGTACCCGGACGTCGTGGAATCCGGCGGCGGCACCGGCACCGCGAACATCAAGTCGCACCACAACGTGGGCGGCCTTCCCGACGACCTCCAGTTCACGCTGGTCGAGCCGCTGCGCGAGCTGTTCAAGGACGAGGTCCGCAAGGTCGGCGAGGAGCTGGGCCTGCCGTCCGAGATGGTGTGGCGCCAGCCCTTCCCCGGCCCCGGCCTGGGCATCCGCATCATCGGTGAGGTCAACCGGGAGCGCCTGGAGATCCTCCGCGAGGCCGACGCGATCGCCCGCGAGGAGCTCACCCGCGCCGGTCTGGACCGCGACATCTGGCAGTGCCCCGTGGTGCTGCTCGCCGACGTCCGCTCGGTGGGCGTCCAGGGCGACGGCCGCACCTACGGCCACCCCGTCGTGCTCCGCCCCGTCAGCAGTGAGGACGCGATGACCGCCGACTGGTCGCGCGTGCCCTACGACGTACTCGCCCGCATCTCCAACCGCATCACCAACGAGGTGCGCGAGATCAACCGGGTGACGCTGGACGTGACCAGCAAGCCCCCGGGCACCATCGAGTGGGAGTAGCGGCGCGGCGCCACCCCTGACACGAACGGGCCCGGCACACGGTGTGTGCCGGGCCCTTCCGCGTCGGTACGGGTGCTCAGTCCGGGAGTTCGTAGACCTTCAGGACCGTGCTCTGGGCGCCCTCGGCGTGGAGGAGCTCCAGGGTGTCGGGCCGCTCGTTCGAGGCGACGCTGAACACCAGGTCGCCGTGGGCCTCGGAGCGGGGGGAGATGGGGTCCCACAGCGACCCCAACTTCTCGACGGAGGTGGGGGTCTCCGCGCCGATCTGACGGCCCTGCTCGGTGACCAGCCGCTGCTCCGCGGAGCTGAACTGGATCTCGTCGTCCCCCAGGTTCTCCAACGACAGGTCGACGACGCAGTACACGCCCCCGCTGAGCTTGGACCGCCCGTCGATCTCGTTGCCGCACTGGAACTCGGCGCGGTACCGGACCGTGCCGTCGGGCGAGGTGACACTGCCGTCGGAGTTCGTGGGATGGGGCGGTTCGGGCCTGGCGTCACCGAGGCCGTCGTCGGTCCCGGGGCCGACGTCGTCCTGCTCCTGCCGGGTGGGCGGAGTGCCCTGCTCGGCGCCGCCCTCGGGCTGGTTGAGGACCAGTACGGCCACGACCACCAGCAACAGGGCCAGGGCGATACCGCCCGCGACCAGGCCCCAGAAGAGTCCGCTGCCCCGGCCGGGGGCCGCGGGCTGGTGCGGGGGCGGCGGCACGGGTGGCACGTACGGCTGCGGACCCCGCTGCTGCTCGGCCGGAGGGGGCACCATCGGGATGGGGCCGGTGGCGGCGGGGTGCTGCACCGGAGGCGGGCCCGCCGGGGCGGGCCGCTGCTGGGCGTGGACGGCCGGGGGAGGCCCGGCCGGATGCCCCGCCACGGGATGTCCGGGCGGCGGGCCGTGCTGCGCGCGGGTGAAGTTGCCGGTCTGGTGCGCGGGAGGCGGCATCGGCGGCGGGGCCTGCTGGTAGGGCGGCCCGGGCACCGGGTGGCGCATACCCGTCATGGTCTGGTGCGCCGGGTGCGGCATCCCGGGCGGCATCGGGGGCAGGTTGGGCCGCCAGGACTGGTGCAGCGCGTGCGAGACCATGTCGTTGGGGTTGCTGGTGTCCTCGCCGCCGGCCAGCTCCAACAGGAGGTCCTGGGCGGTGGGGCGGCGGCCCGGCTCCTTGGCCAGGGCGCGGGTCACCAGGCGGTCCAGCGGGCTGTCGAGGTCCCCGATCTGCGGTTCGGCGAACAGCACCCGCTTGCCCAGCGTCATGGCGTCACCGTTGCCGAAGGGGTGCGTGCCGTTGCCCGCGAACGCGACCAGACAGCCCCAGGCGAAGATGTCCGCCGAGGTGGTGACCTTCTCCTCCAGCAGCTGTTCGGGCGCCATCCAACCGGGGCTGCCCATGACGATGCCGGTCTGGGTGTGGTTGGTCGCGGTGTTCATCGCCCGCGCGATGCCGAAGTCGATCACCCGGGGGCCGGAGAGCGACAGCAGGACGTTGGCGGGCTTGAGGTCGCGGTGGACCAGCCCGGTGCGGTGGATGGCGGCGAGCGCGGCGGCCACGCCCAGGGCGAAGCCGTGCAGCGTGGAGGAGTCCAGCGGGCCGTGCTCGGCGATGTGCTCGGCCAGGGCCGTGCCCGCGATGTACTCGGTGACCATGTAGGGGCGGTTCTCGAACGTCCCGTGGTCGAGCACCTTGGCGGTGCAGAAGGAGGCGACCTTGCGCGCGTTCTCCATCTCGTCGCGAAAGCGCGCCCGGGTCTGCTCGTCGAAGGCGAGCTCCGGACGGATGACCTTGATGGCTACCTGGTTGTTCTTCTCCGGCGTGCTGCCCAGGTAGACGGTGCCCATGCCGCCGCTGCCCAGCTTCCCGGACAGCACGTAGGGACCGATGGTGGCCGGATCTCCGGCGGCCAGCGGTTCCAGGTTCTTCGGGAGCCCATCCGACGGCAAGCGACCCTCCCCGACGGTGTCCAAACTCCGCCTTGCCCCAAGGTAGCGGTGTTTGTGCCCTGATTCCCACTCACGGACCGGATTGGGTCGTTCGGGGTCTGGGCGGTAGCTGACATGACAGTGGTGACGAACCCCGGTTCGAGGGGCCCCGCCCTCCCGGGCGCGCAGGTACGCGCCGGTGGAAGGCGGTGAACACGGCGCACCCCGGTGAGGGGTCTGTGTTCACGCAAGGTGGGGGTTCCTTTACGATTGGGGACTCGTGACCGTTGATACCACCGTAACCGTGCGGGTCCCCGCGAAGGTGAACCTCCAGTTGGCGGTGGGGCCCAGACGCGAGGACGGCTTCCACGCCCTCGTGAACGTGTTCCACGCCGTCTCGCTGTTCGATGAGGTTACCGTCAAGGCGGCGTCGCCGCGTCGGCCGCGTGCCCTCACCGCGTTGACCGCCACCGGCCAGTCCGAGTCGCACCTGGCCAGGGTGCCGCTGGACGAGCGCAACCTCGCGGCCCGCGCCGCGATCCTGCTGGCCGAGGAGACGGGTGCCGGCCATCCCGTGGACCTGCACCTGGACAAGCGCATCCCGGTGGCGGGCGGGATGGCCGGGGGCAGCGCGGACGCCGCCGCCGCGCTGGTGGCCTGCGACCTCCTGTGGGGCTGCGGAATCTCCCGCGAGAGCCTGCTCGGCCTGGCCGCGCGCCTGGGCAGCGACGTCGCGTTCGGTCTGGTCGGGGCGACGGCGGTCGGAACCGGGCGCGGCGAGCTCCTGGAGCCGATGACCAGCCCGGGGCGGTACCGATGGGTGTTCGCGCTCTCCCCGCGCGGTCTGTCGACCGCCGACGTGTTCGGCGAGTACGACCGTCTGCGCCCCGACGCTCCCGAGCCGCGCCTGGACAGCGGTCTGGAGAAGGCGCTGGCGGAGGGGGACGCGGTCGCCCTGGGCGCCTCGCTGAGCAACGACCTCCAGCCCGCGGCGCTCTCCCTGCTGCCGGAGCTCGGGCGGACGCTGGACGCGGGACGCTCCGCCGGGGCGTTGGGCGCCCAGGTGTCCGGCTCGGGTCCCACGTGCGCGTTCCTGGTGGGCGGCGGGGGAGAGGACCCGGCCGTGGTCGGGGAGCGGGAGGCCGCCGTGGTGGCGGCGCTGCGAGCCACCGGGCTGTGTGAGCAGGTCATCGGGGCGGACGGGGACGTTCCTGGCGCCACCGTCGTGTGACGCGAATCACGATCTCCTCGTGGTGGGTGTGGAGCGCTCCGGCGCTTGACCTCAACCATGCTTGAGGAAGAACACTGGTGGCATGACGACGCCAGCCACCTTCTCCAGGTACGCCGACCTTCCGGCCCTGATCGGGCTCATGGAGGGTGACGAGAAGCACAACGCCGCCGCCCACTCGACCCTCGACGTCCTCTGGGTCCTCTACGACCGGGTCCTGGCCGTCTCCCCCGAGACCGCCGAGGACCCGGCCCGGGACCGCTTCCTCCTGTCCAAGGGCCACGGCCCCGCCGCCTTCTACGCCGTCCTCGCCGCCAAGGGCTTCCTCGACGTGCCCACCCTGCGCGGCTGGACCGCCTTCGACTCGCCCCTGGGCCACCACCCGGACCGCGTCCTCGTTCCCGGCGCGGAGATCGGCAGCGGTTCCCTCGGCCACGGCCTCCCCCTCGGCCTCGGCACCGCGCTGGGCCTGCGCGCCCAGGACGTGCGCCGGGCGGACGGAACGCGACCCCGCGTCGTCGTGCTGGTCGGCGACGGAGAGCTCGACGAGGGCAGCAACCACGAGGCCATCGCCGCCGCCGGGCGACTGGGCGCCGACGAACTCACCGTCGTGGTCATCGACAACGCCTCCGCCACCCACGGCTGGCCCGGCGGCATCGGCCGCAGGTTCGAGATCGAGGGCTGGGAGACCCGCGAGGTCCGGGCCCGCGACCACGACGCCCTCCACGACGCCTTCACCCGCGAGCACACCGGACGGCCACTCGTCGTCGTCGCCCGCGTCCGCAACGGAATCTGAAAGCGAGTCAGGTCATGCGTGACACCTTCGCCGCCGCCGCCCACGAGGCGCTCGACAACGACCCCCGTACCGCCGTGGTGCTCGCCGCCATCTCGGCGGGGATGTTCCGCCGCGCCGCCGCCCGCCACCCCCGGAGGGTGATCGACCTCGGCATCCGCGAGCAGGCGATGATCGGCGTCGCCGGGGGCCTGGCGCTCTCCGGAATGCGCCCCATCGTGCACAGCTACGCGCCGTTCCTGGTCGAACGGCCCTTCGAACAGCTCAAGATCTCCCTCGGCCACCAGGCCGTCGGCGCGATCCTGGTGAGCATCGGCGCCTCCCACGACACCTCCTCCGAGGGCCGGACCCACCAGGCCCCCGAGGACGTCGCCGTGCTGGACGCGCTCCCCGGCTGGACGGTCCACGTGCCCGGCCACCCCGACGAGGTCCGCGCCGTGATGGAGGCTGCGGTTCCCGGGGACGACCTGGTGTACCTGCGGTTGTCCACCCAGACCAACCGGACCGCGATGCCCGTGGGGCCGCGCCTCACCGTGGTGCGCACCGGCTCCTCCCGCTCCGCCGGGGTGGTGGTGGCGGTGGGGCCCATGCTGGACCGGGTTCTGGAGGCCACCGCGGGGATGGACGTCACCGTGGCGCACACCTCCACCGTGCGCCCCTTCGACCACGAGGGCCTCAGCGCGCTCGCCGGGGCGGCGGGCAACGCCGACGTGCTCATCGTGGAGCCCTACCTCAAGGGGACCTCCGCCCACGAGGTGGCCGAGGCCCTGTCCGACCGCCGCCACCGGCAGCTCTCCCTCGGGGTGTCCCGACGGACCGAGGTACGCGGCTACGGCACCGCCGCCGACCACGACCGGGTCCACGGCCTGGACACCGAGGGAATCGCGAAGTCCGCCCGCGACTTCTTCCTGGTGTAGGGCGGACCCGGACTCGGGACCGCCGACCGACCCGCCCGGGGCCTCGCGTGGTGCGGCCCCGGGCGTTCCCCAGGGGACGGCGCGGTCCGCGCATCGTCGCGGGGGCAGCACAATGGAGGGTGATGACGAATCTGGTCAACCTTCAGGACGTGTCCCTGGCCTACGGGCCGCTCGTACTCCTCGACGAGGTGTCCCTCGGCGTGGACGAGGGCGAACGGATCGGGGTGGTCGGCCGCAACGGCGGCGGCAAGTCCACCATGATCTCCGTGCTCGCCGGGCGCACCGAACCCGACTCCGGCCGGGTCGTGCACAACCGCGGGCTGCGGGTCGGCTTCCTGCACCAGCGCGACGACTTCCCCGACAGCACCGTCGGCGAGTTCGTGCTGGGCGATCGGGCCGAGCACGAGTGGGCGGGGGACGCGCGCATCCGCGACATCCTCCGGGGCCTGCTCGGCGGTTGGGACCTGAACACGCCCATGTCCGGGCTGTCCGGCGGCGAGCGCCGCCGCTCCGGGCTGGCGCGCCTGCTGGTGGACGACCACGACCTGATCATCCTGGACGAGCCCACCAACCACCTCGACATCGAGGGCATCGCGTGGCTGGCCGAGCACCTGCGCGGCCGCCCCGAGGCCCTCGTGGTCGTGACCCACGACCGGTGGTTCCTGGACGCCGTGACCACCCGCACCTGGGAGGTCGGGCGCGGCACGGTCGAGCGCTACGAGGGCGGGTACGCCGCCTACGTGCTGGCCAAGGCCGAACGCGACCGCCAGGCCGCGGCCGAGGAGGACCGCCGCCAGAACCTCATGCGCAAGGAGCTCGCCTGGCTGCGCAGGGGAGCGCCCGCGCGCACGTCCAAGCCGAAGTTCCGCATCGAGGCGGCCAACCAGCTCATCGCGAACGAGCCGCCGCCGCGCGACTCCGTGGAACTGGTCCGCTTCGCCAGCTCGCGGCTGGGCAAGACGGTCATCGACCTCAAGAACGTCTCCGTCGCCATCCCCGACCGCACCCTGCTGGACGAGCTCACCTGGCAGCTGGGTCCCGGCGACCGGGTCGGGCTGGTCGGCGTGAACGGCGCGGGCAAGTCCACCCTGTTGAAGATCCTCGCCGAGGAGCGTGCCCCGGACTCCGGCAGCGTGCGCACCGGCCGGACCGTCAAGCTGGCGCACCTGTCCCAGAACGTCGTCGAGCTCGACCCCACCGCCCGGCCCCTCCAGGCCGTCATGGACGTGCGCGAGCACATCACCATCGGCAAGCGCGACTACACCGCGAGCCAGATGCTGGAGAAGTTCGGCTTCCGGGGCGAGCGCCAGTGGACGCCCATCGGCGACCTGTCCGGCGGTGAGCGGCGCAGGCTCCAGCTGCTGCGCCTGCTCATGGACGAGCCCAACGTGCTGCTGCTGGACGAGCCCACCAACGACCTCGACATCGAGACCCTCACCGAGTTGGAGGACCTGCTCGACGGCTGGCCGGGCTCCCTCGTGCTGGTCAGCCACGACCGGTACTTCCTGGAGCGGATCACCGACCGCGTGCTCGCCCTGATGGGCGACGGCACCCTCGCGTTCCTGCCCGGCGGGGTCGACGAGTACCTGGAGCGCCGCGAGGCCGGCGCGGGTGAGGTCACCGTTCCGCTGGGCGCCTCCGAGACCGCCGTCCAGGAGCCCGCGGCCGCCCCGGCGGTGTCCCAGGCCGAGCGCCGCGCCGCACAGAAGGAGATGCAGCGAGTCGAACGGCGGATGGACAAGATCGCCAAGCGTGAGGAGCGGCTGCACGAGCTGATGGCCGCCGCCGCGGAGGACTACACCCGGCTCGCCGAACTCGACGCGGAGGCCAAGACCCTCGCGTCGGAGAAGGAGGAGCTGGAGATGGTCTGGCTGGAGCAGGCCGAGCTGGTCGGCGACTGACCCCCCGGGGGGCGCACACCGTCGGGCGGAGGCGGGGCGGGGCCCGGCCGCCGTAGGCTGCTCGCAGGGCGTGTACGGCCCCCAACCCAGGAGGAGACGCCATGGCTGACCTGGACGAGATCCCGGTGACCCTGATCGACGGCCGCGAGACCACCTTCGGCGAGTGGTCCGGGAAGGTGCGCCTGGTGGTGAACGTGGCCTCCCGGTGCGGGCTCACGCCGCAGTACGGCGCCCTGGAGGCACTCCAGGAGCGCTACGCGGACCGCGGGTTCACCGTGATCGGGTTCCCCAGCAACCAGTTCCTCCAGGAGTTCGGAGGTGAGGAGAAGATCGCCGAGTACTGTTCGACGACCTGGGGGGTGACCTTCCCCATGACCGCCAAGGTCAAGGTCAACGGACGCGGCCAGCACCCCCTCTACGCGGAGCTCACCCGGGCTCCGGACGCGCAGGGCCAGGCCGGACGGGTCAAGTGGAACTTCGAGAAGTTCCTGGTGCTCCCGGACGGCACCGTGCACCGCTTCCGGCCCGCGACCGTGCCCGACGCCCCCGAGGTCGTGGAGCTCATCGAGGCGTCCCTGCCCCGTGCCGCCTAGCGGACGCGTTCGAGGAAGGCCTCGGCGATCGTCCGGGCCCCGGCCGGGTTGGTGTGGATGTCCGGGCCCCGTTCGGTGTCGCACATCCAGGTGAGGTCGCAGACGCGCTGGAGGTTGGCGGGCAGGCCCGTGGTGCTGTCGGCGGGCACCTCGGTGTCGGCGTCGTCGAAGGCCTCGGCCACATCGGCCACGTCGATGCCCGCGGCCTCGTAGGAGTCGGTCAGCGACGTGTTCACCCGGTCGAGGAACCCCGTGCTGCGTGCGGCCCCCGGGGAGTCGACGAGCGCCAGCGCGAGGAACGGGTTGTAGTAGGTCATCCCGACGATCCGGGTGTTCGGTCCCGCCGCCTCGACCAGCCGGTCGGCGATCACCGGTACCTCGGTCTCCAGGCGTTCCAGGCCGTCCTCGACGCAGTCCTCGTCGATCGTGCCGGCGTCGTTCACACAGCCGGTGAAGTTGTTGCCCCCGATGGTGAGGGTGACGAGGGTGACCGCGTCGCCGTTGTCCCTCAGGAACTCCTCTGCCTGGTCGAGCTGGGACCCCGCCTCGTAGCGGTCGTCGCACCGGGGGAGGCCTCCGCCGACGAAGGTCGTGGTGTCCTCCCCGCCGCAGCCCATGCGCTCGTGTCGCAGGGTGGAGTCGGTGTCCCTCAGCGCGGTGTACAGGAGGTCGGTGTAGCCCTCGGAGGTCTCCTGGGCCCGCCCCCGCTCGTCGGGCTGTACGCCCACCGTGAGGGAGTCGCCCAGGGACAGGTAGTGGTGCGGTGTCGCGGCCGGTTCCCCGGTGTCGTCACCGGAACAGGCCGCGACGACGAGGACGGCGGCGACGGCGGCGGTCCAACGGATTCCCACGGTTCCCAAGGCGCTCTCCTGTCGGGAGGTGACGGGCGCCCCCGGGGTCACCCTTGCGGGCCGGACGGGGTCCTGTCGAGGGGCGCGAGAAGGCTTCTCAGCAACGATGCCAGCTGTTCGCGCTCGGCGGCGGGCATCGGCGCGAGAAGGGTCTCCTCGTAGCTGAGGAGGGAGGCCAGGGCGGCGTCGATCCGCTCGGCCCCGCGTTCGGTCAGGCGTACCAACACGCCGCGCTTGTCGGCCGGGTCGGGGCGGCGGCGGACGAGTTCGGCGGCGGCCAGCCGGTCCACGCGGTTGGTCATGGTTCCGGAGGTGACCAGTGTGGCGCGCAACAGGCGCCCGGGGCTGAGCTCGTAGGGCGGGCCGGAACGCCGGAGCTCGGCCAGGACGTCGAACTCCCAGGGCTCCAGGGCGTGCTCGGTGAAGACGGTGCGGCGGGCGCGGTCGAGATGGCGGGCGAGCCGGGACACCCGGCTGAACACCTCCAGGGGTGTCACGTCCACGTCCGGCCGTTCGGAGCGCCACGCCTCGATCAGCCCATCCACCTCATCGCGCATGGGAACAGCATATCTCTTGACATCAAGATAGTGGGGCGGGTATACGAAGTACACCCGCCCCACTGGCGACCAGGGACGACACCGGTCCTGTGGTCGGCGCCACAGGGGGTCAGCCCGAGCGCCTCCCGCGCGTGTCCAGCCTCGGCTTGGACTCCAGCGCGGAGAGACCGTTCCAGGCCAGGTTCACCAGGTGCGCCGCCACCACCTCGCGCTTGGGCCTGCGCACCTCCAGCCACCACTGGCCGGTCAGCGCCCACATGCCCACCAGGGCCTGCGCGTACATCGGCGCGAGCGCCGGGTCGTAGCCGCGTTCGGCGAACTCGTCCGCCATGATGTGCTCGACCTGGCTGGCGATGTCGTTGATCAGACTCGCGAAACTGCCGGTCCCGGAGGCCACGTGCGAGTCACGGGTGAGCACCCGGAACCCCACGCTGTCCTCCTCGACGTAGCGCAGCAGGGCCAGGGCTGCCTTCTCGATCTTGCTTCGGGCGTGGTCGGCGGTGAGGGCCTCGCCCATCATGTCCAGGAGCGTACGCATCTCCCGGTCCACGACGACGGCGTAGATGCCCTCCTTGCCACCGAAGTGCTCGTAGACCACGGGCTTGGACACCCCGGCCCGCGAGGCGATCTCCTCGACGGAGGTCGCGTCGAACCCTCGTTCGGCGAACAGCTCCCGGCCGATCTCCAACAGCTGTTGCCGACGCTCCTTGCCCGTCATGCGCTTTCGGCGCACGCGGGTCCCCTGCTCGCTGTCGGCTGCTCCCATGATGGTTACCGATCCTAGACCTTGACCCGCTTGGCGGCGAGTCGTTCGTTGTTGGGCCAGCGCACCTTGGTGGCCCACCCGAACTTCTCGAAGATCCAGATGATCCGGGCGGAGATGTCGATCTGGCCCTTCAGCACACCGTGGCGGGCGCAGGTCGGGTCGGCGTGGTGCAGGTTGTGCCAGGACTCGCCGAACGACGGGATGGCCAGCCACCACACGTTGCGGGAGCGGTCGCGGACCTCGAAGTTCTCCTCGCCGATGGTGTGGCAGATGGAGTTGATCGACCAGGTGACGTGGTGCAGCAGCGCGATGCGGACCAGGCTCGCCCAGAAGAACGCGGTGACCGCGCCCCACACGGACATGGTGACCAGGCCGCCGATGGCGGCGGGGGCGAAGAGCGAGAACAGCACGATCGGGAGGAACAGCTTGTCGACGAGGACGACGTCCTTGTCCTTGAGCAGGTCCGGGGTGAAGCGGCGCGGCGAGGTCTTCTTCTCGTCCAGGTACATCCACGCCATGTGGGCGTAGTACATGCCCTTGGCCACGGACTTCCAGTCGTCGCCGAAGCGCCACGGCGAGTGCGGGTCGCCCTCGGCGTCGGCGTACTTGTGGTGGCGCCGGTGGTCGGCCACCCACTTGATGACGCTGCCCTCGATGGCCATGGAGCCCGCGACCGCCAGCGCGATCCGCAGAGGGCGCTTGGCCTTGAACGAGCCGTGGGTGAAGTGGCGGTGGAATCCGACCGTGATGCCCAGGCCACTGATCACGTAGAAGACGGTGGCGATGACGATGTCGGTCATCGACAGGCCCCAGCCCCAGAAGAACGGCACCGCGGCGAGCAGGGCGATCAGGGGGACGAACACGAACGCGAAGACGGTGTAGCGCTCGGCCTTGCCCCGGAGTTCGGGCTCGTACTCGGGGATCGCCTCGCGCCTGGGCGCGTCGGCGGTACCGGTGGGCGTCACGGCGCCATCGGTGGGCACCTCGGGGGCTGCGGTCATGGGTCTTGCACACCTCGTCACGGAGAACGTCGTCGCCGGTCGGGACGGCGTCACGGGCACCGGAGCACCCGTCGGGACGGCCCAACCTATTCCTACGTAACCGTAACCTACGACCCCGTAGGTTTGGCAAGCCCCCGGGGAGAGGCGCTATGTTGGTGTCGAACGTCCGGGCCGGTGCCCGGAGCGTTCCCGGATGATGTAATCGGCAGCATCTGGGGTTTTGGTCCCCATCGTCCAGGTTCGAGCCCTGGTCCGGGAGCTACCCAGCCGTCCCGCGACCGGCCTCCCACGGAGGCCGGGACGCACCCCGCACCACGCGGAAGACGGCGGCGGCGCAACTCACACCCGCGCCCGGCCCGCCCGCCCCACCGGGCGTCCGCCGGGCCGCCGCGCGCGGCGGGCCTCACGTGCCTGATGGGCGCCGGTGACGCGCATGTATCCTTCCCATGTCGGCCGCTGGTCATCCGACGGCCGCCCGCGCGGCATGCGGGTCGCGCCGCCGAAGGGTGAGCCGACGTTCATATGCCAGCTATCACGAGGGGTCTCCTCCAGTGAGCGTGAACCGTCCGGCTGCCGTGATCATCCTCGCGGCGGGTGAGGGCACCCGAATGAAGTCGAAGCTTCCCAAGGTCCTTCACGAACTCAACGGCCGCAGCATGCTCGGCCACGTGCTCCACGCGTCCCAAGAACTCGAACCCCGCGACACCGTGGTGGTCGTCGGCCACGCGCGCGACCGGGTGAGAGCCCACCTGGCGGAGACGGCCCCGCAGGCCGTCACGGCCGTGCAGGAGGAACAGAACGGCACCGGCCACGCCGTGCGCATGGCTGTGGAGGACCTCGCGGCCAAGGGCGTGGAACTCTCCGGAACCGTCGTCCTCACCTGCGGTGACACCCCGCTGTTGCGCGGCTCCACACTCGCCTCGCTGGTCGCGGCGCACGAAGAGGAGGGCAACGCGGTCACCGTGCTGTCCGCCCGGGTCCCCGACCCCCACGGCTACGGCCGCATCGTGCGCGACGCGGACGGCGCCTTCACCGCGATCGTCGAGCACGCCGACGCCACGCCCGAGCAGCACCTCGTCGACGAGATCAACTCCGGGATGTACGCCTTCGACGGCGCCCTGTTGAGCCAGGTCGTCAAGCGCCTGTCCACGGACAACGCCAAGGGCGAGGAGTACATCACCGACGCGGTCGCCCTGCTGCGCGGCGACGGCCACCGGGTGGACGCCTGGAGCGCCGAGGACTGGAACGAGGTCCAGGGCGTCAACAACCGGCTCCAGCTCTCCGAGGCACGCCGCGTCCTGAACGACCGGGTGCTGGCCGAGCACATGCTGGCCGGGGTCACCGTCATCGACCCCGCCTCGACCTGGATCGACGTCCAGGTCCGCATCGGGCAGGACACCGTGGTCGAGCCGGGCACCCGCCTCCGGGGCGCCACCGTCATCGGCGAGGACGCGCTGATCGGCCCCGGAGCCGCGCTGACCGACACGGTCGTCGGCGACGGCGCGAAGGTCGTGCAGACCACCGCCGACGGCGCGGAGATCGGCCCGGAGGCCACCGTCGGCCCCTACACCTACCTCCGGCCGGGCACCCGCCTGGCCGAGCGGACCAAGGCCGGAGCCTTCGTCGAGGTCAAGAACTCGAATGTCGGCACCGGCTCGAAGATCCCGCACCTGACCTACGTCGGGGACGCGGATATCGGCGTGGGCAGCAACATCGGCTGCTCCTCGGTGTTCGTCAACTACGACGGGGTCAACAAGTCCCGGAGCACCATCGGCGACCACGTCCGCATCGGCAGCGACAACACCATCGTCGCGCCGGTCACCGTGGGCGACGGGGCCTACTCCGGTGCGGGGACCGTGGTCCGTGACGATGTCCCGCCCGGTGCCCTGGCGATCTCCGAAGGACACCGGCAGCGTAACGTCGAGGGCTGGACGCGGCGCAAGCGTCCGGGAACTCCGCCCGCCGAGGCGGCGGAGCAGGCGGAACGGCACAGAGCCGACACCGCGAACAAGCAGTGACTGTGGGGGAGAAACACGTGACTGGCATGAAGGCCACCGGCCAGAAACAACTGATGCTGTTCTCGGGGCGCACGCACCCGGCCCTGGCCGAGGAGGTGGCGAAGGAGCTGGGGATCGAGGTGGTCCCCACCCGCTTCGACACCTTCGCCAACGGCGAGATCTTCATGCGGTACCTGGAGTCGGTGCGCGGCAGCGACGCGTTCGTCATCCAGAGCCACGCCGACCCGGTCAACGAGTCGATCATGGAGCAGCTGATCATGGTGGACGCGCTCAAGCGGGCCTCCGCCAAGCGCATCACCGTGGTCACGCCCATCCTCGGCTACGCCCGCCAGGACAAGAAGCACCGGGGCCGCGAGCCCATCTCCTCGCGCCTGGTCACCGACCTGTTCCGGACCGCCGGCGCCGACCGGATGATGGCCGTCGACCTGCACACCGACCAGATCCAGGGCTTCTTCGACGGCCCGGTGGACCACCTCTTCGCGCTGCCGATCCTGGCCGACCACATCGCCAGCCAGGTCGAGCACTCCGAGATCACCGTGGTCTCGCCGGACGCGGGCCGCGTGCGGACCGCCGACCGCTGGGCGGACCGCCTGGGCGCCCCGCTGGCCATCATCCACAAGCGCCGCGACCCCGACGTCGCCAACCAGGTCAAGGTGCACGAGGTCGTCGGTGAGGTCAAGGACCGCGTGTGCGTCCTGGTCGACGACATGATCGACACCGGCGGCACCATCGTGAAGGCCTCGGAGGCCCTCTTCGAGCAGGGCGCGAAGAAGGTCCTGGTCGCCGCCACGCACGGTGTGCTGTCCGGCCCGGCCGCCGAGCGCCTCCAGAACTCGCGCATCTCCGAGGTGGTCATCACCAACTCCCTCCCGGTGCCGGAGGAGCGCTCGTTCGAGAAGCTCACCCAGCTCTCGATCGCGCCGCTGGTCGCCCGCGCGATCAACGAGGTCTTCACCGACGGTTCGGTCACGAGCCTGTTCGACTAGGCGTAACGGCACCCGTGCCCGGCACGGGTGCCGTCCGGTCCCCCCGGGACCACCCATGTACGGAGTCGTCACCAGAGACAGTAGACTTGACCGAGTGTCCCCGTGTCCGGGTGGAGTCCGTTTGGTGTCTCCTCCTGGAACCAACACGGGCAGGGGTGCGCGACGAGCGTTCCCGGGCCGGACGGGTCCGGTGACGGCTCGCCGGGCACGCCTGGAACCCGGGCGGTCGAGTCCTCAGCGAGCTGGGTGACCCCGTCGCAATTCTTCGCCGAGGGCGAGAATCGTTCGTACTACTGGAGTCGTGTGCCCCGTGCTGCGGGGTTGAACCCGAGGAGTTTTGTCGTGTCCGAGGTACGTATCGCTGCCGAGCCCCGCACGGAATTCGGCAAGGGCGCCTCCCGTCGCGCCCGCCGCGCGGGTAAGGTGCCGGCCGTCCTCTACGGCCACGGCACCGAGCCCCGCCACCTGAACCTGCCGGGCCACGAGCTCATGCTCGCCCTGAAGACCCCGAACGTCCTGATCCGCCTCGACGGCCTGGACAAGGACAACCTTGCCCTCCCCAAGAGCGTGCAGCGCGACGCCATCAAGGGCTTCCTGGAGCACATCGACCTGCTGGTCGTCTCCAAGGGCGAGAAGGTCGAGGTCGAGATCAACGTCTCCCTCACCGGTGAGGTCAAGGCTCCCGGCGTGCTCAACCAGGAGCTCGTCACCGTGACCGTCGAGGCCGAGGCCACCCGTATCCCCGACGGTGTCGAGTTCGACATCGAGGGCCTGGAGGTCGGCGCCAACCCGACCGCCGCCGACCTGAAGCTGCCCGCGGGCGTTTCCCTGGTCACCGACCCCGAGTCGATCCTGCTCACCGTCTCCGCGCCGCGCGTGGAGGAGGAGCCGGAGACCAGCGCCGAGGCCGCCGGTACCGCGGAGGCCCCCGCCGAGTAGGCGCGGTTCCGCACCAGATCGCACCGAGCGCGCGGTCCCCGATCCGGGGGCCGCGCGTTCTGCGTGTGGCGGGCGGCGGGCACGGTGCCGGTAGTGTCGGTCGGCATGTGGAATGTGTTCAGCAGGTGGGGCAACCGGAAGAGCGGGGACGGCGGGGACATGGCGGAGGCGGAGCGCTGGCTGGTGGTCGGGTTGGGTAACCCGGGCCCGAAGTACGCGGGCAACCGGCACAACGCGGGGTTCATGGTGGTGGACGCCATGGCCGCCGAGAAGGGTGAGCGCTGGAAGGCCCACAAGGCGCACGCGGAGGTCGTGGAGACCCGGATCGAGGGCGCCTCGGTGGTCCTGGCCAAACCGCGCACCTTCATGAACCTGTCCGGCGGGCCGATCGCCGGGCTGGCCCGGTTCTACAAGGTCCCGATGGAGCGCGTCATCGTCGTGCACGACGAGATGGACATCGACTACGGGGCCCTCAAGCTGAAGAAGGGCGGCGGTTCCGGCGGCCACAACGGGCTGAAGTCGGCCACGTCCTCCCTGTCCGGCCCGGACTACCTGCGGGTGCGCTTCGGGGTGGGCCGCCCGCCGGGTCGGATGGACCCGGCCGCCTACGTGCTGCGGGACTTCTCCTCGACCGAGGCGCCGGAGCTGGACCTGAACGTGGAACGGGCCGCCGACGCGGTGCGGACCATCCTCAAGGACGGCCTGGACCGGGCACAGAACATCTTCCACACCGCCGCCTGACCCCCGGCCGGTCCCGGTTTTCAGCCGCGCAGCAGGCGCCAAGCGGCCAGGGCGGTGTCCGCGGGGGCGCGGCCGCCCCGGGCCGCGTGGGCGATCACCCCGACCAGGGCTCCGCCCAGGTGGGCGGCGTGCAGGTCCGTCGGGACGTCGTCGAACCCGGGCGGTCGGGCCCCCTCGGAGAAGCGTTCGGCCAACACCTCGGTGATCCGGTCGCGGAGGCGGTGGGTGAAGCGGGCACTGCCGCGTTCGGAGAACATCCGCCGGTAGAGCACCGCGTGCTCGGCCACGTGCGCGAACAGTGCCTCCAGCGGCTCGGGTGCCCGGTCGCGCGGAGCGTCCAACGGGCACAGCTCGGCACATCGCGTGACATGGGAGACCGCCCCCTCCATGGCGTCGGAGACCAGGGCCTCCAGATCGGCGTAGTGCTGGTAGGCGGTGGCCCGGTTGACCTCGGCGCGCCGGGCCACGGAGGCCATCGTCACGGAGTCCAGTTCGTGCTCGGCGGCGAGGGAGAGTAGCGCCGCGCGCAGGCGGTCGCGGGTGCGCCGTACCCGGGGGTCGTCGGGGTTCATCCTCTGATCGTAGACGACGCGGCCATTAAAAAGACACGTGTTGTTTTAGCAACATGTGTCGTTTATGTTGGCGGTATGCAACTGAGAGTGGAGATCTGGGCGGACGTGGTCTGCCCCTGGGCCTACATCGGCAGGCGGCGCCTCGCGAGGGCGGACGGCTCGGTCGGGGTCGTCTGGCGGCCGTACCGCATCGACCCTTCGGCGCCCGCCGTGGCCGAGCCCCTGGCGGAGGTGCTCCGCGACCCCCGCGTGGACGAGGCGCTGCGTTCGTGCGCGCCGCACCTGACCCCCGCCCAGAACCGGGACCGGGTCGCCGGGATCGCCCGTGAGGAGGGCCTCGGCGACCGGTGGGGCGCGGCCTGGCGGGCCAGCAGTCACGACGCCCACCGCCTCATCGCCCTGGCGGAGGAGGCGGGCGGACCGGAGCTCCAGGACGTCGTGGCCGAGGGAGTCATGGACGCCCACTTCGTCCGCGCCCGGGACATCTCCGATCCCCGTGTCCTGGAGGAGGTGGCCGTCGCGTCGGGTTTCGCCGACGGTTTCCCCCTCCTCGCGGCGGGCGGGGGAGAGGAGCGGGTGCGGGAGCTGCTCCTCACGGGGCGCGCGGACGGCGTGCGTACATCACCGACCCTTGTCGCTCGGGGCACCTCCCTGGCCGGGGCCCACGAGCCCGGGGTGATCCGGGACTTCCTGACGGAGGCGTCGCGGAGGCGTCCGCGGGAGCTGCCCGCGGAGGTGGTGCGCTTGCGCAGGGCGGAGTCCCTGCTCGACCAGGGCGACCCGCTGGGGGCGCTCGACCTGCTCCGGCCGTTGCGTGAGGAGCACGCCCGGGACCGCAACGTCCGCTTCCTCGCGGCGCGCGCCTACTACCGCTCCGCCCAGCTGAACCGCGCGCTCCGACTCCTGGAGGAGCTGCTGGAGGAGTCGGCCGACGACGCCTACACGCACCTCCTGCTCGGGCGTACGCTCCAGCGGCTGGGGCGGCACGGGGAGGCCGGTCCGCACATCAGGCTGGCCGCGGTGATGGACCCGCCCCTGGCCTGACGGAGAGGCCCGGGCGGCATCACGTTCCGCGCATGATTTCGGTCGGGCCTGTTTCCGGAGAGTACTTGTCCCAAAGAAGACGCCCTGTGTGGTCTCGGGACAGACACATTCTCGGTGGGAACGGGACTTCTTCCCCAACAGGCCGCCACTCCCAGCGACTTTTCCACTACTTTTGGTTACTGTTCGGGTTGACGGCAGGCGTTCTGTGCCCGGCGAGAATCCCATCCCCGCCCTTCGCGTGGTCCCACGCGCCCGGGGGTGGTCACCCATGGTGAGTAGTGGAAGCCGTACGTGCTCTTGGGGGATACGTGGTGACAACCAGCGGGACCGTCCAGGGAAAGCCCTCCGTTCGGCGGCGGGAGCATCCGGCGCGGCCCATCACGCCGACCACCGGAATCCGCCGGATTCCGGTCAACACCGGACCCCGCGCCGACGCGTGGCTGCGGCCCTACGTCCTCGGCCTGGTCGCCCTGGACCTGCTCGCCGCCCTCCTCGCCGCCCTGGCCGGAACCACGGTCCGCTTCCACGACGCGCTCCTGGCCCACAGCACCACGCCCTACCTGCTGCTCACGTTGGTCCTGCCGCCGGTCTGGATCGTCTTCGTCCACCTCGGCGGCGGCTACGAACGGCGCTTCCTGGGAGTCGGTACCGAGGAGTACCGCCGGGTCGCGGTCGCCGGGGCGGTCCTGGCCGCGACCGTCGCCATCGGCGCCTACGCCGTCAAGTTCGACCTGGCACGCGGCTACGTCGTCGTCGCGCTCCCGCTGGTGGTCCTGCTCTCCCTCGGCCTGCGCTACGCCCGCCGCAAGGCGCTCCACCGGCGCCGACGCGCCGGCTCCTGTATGAGCGGGGTCGTGGTCGTCGGCTACAGCCGGTCGGCGAGCGACCTCATCCGCCGGTTCCGCGACGAGAACTACCACGGCATGCGGGTCGTGGGCGTGTGCCTGCCCCAGCAGGAGGACGACGTGACCGAGGTGGAGGGCTGCCCGGTCCTGGGCTCCTTCACCGACACGGCCACCGTCGCCGCCCTGGTCGGAGCCGACACCGTCGCCGTCCTGGCCTGCCCCGAGATGGACGGCGCCGAGCTGCGCCGTCTGGCCTGGGAACTGGAGAAGACCGGGACCGACCTCACCGTGGCCTCCGCGCTCATGGAGGTCGCCGGGCCCCGCACCACGATCCGCCCCGTGGCGGGCCTGCCCCTGCTGCACGTGGAACACCCCGAGCTGGAGGGCACACGGCGCCTGGTCAAGGGCGCCTTCGACCGCTGCGCCGCCGCGCTCGCGCTCCTTGTGCTCTCGCCCCTCTTCCTGGTCCTGAGCGTCCTCATCCGATCGGAGGGCGGCGGCCCCGCCTTCTTCAGGCAGACCCGCGTGGGTCGGGGCGGCACAGAGTTCACCGTGTACAAGTTCCGTACGATGGTGGTCGGGGCGGACGCCCTCAAGGCGCTCCTCCAGCCCCGGAACGAGCACGACGGCGTGCTGTTCAAGATGCGTAGGGACCCCAGGGTCACGCCCGTGGGGGCGTGGCTGCGACGCTACTCACTCGACGAGCTACCCCAGCTCGTCAACGTGGTGCGCGGAGAGATGTCGCTCGTCGGCCCCAGGCCCCCGCTGCCGGAGGAGGTCGCCCAGTACGGGCACGACGTCCGCCGTCGGCTGGTGGTCAAACCGGGGATGACGGGCCTGTGGCAGGTCAGCGGTCGATCCGACCTCTCTTGGGAGGAATCGGTCCGTCTCGATCTGCGGTACGTGGAAAACTGGTCGCTGACATTGGACATCCAGATCCTGTGGAAGACGTGGTCAGCGGTGATCCGTGGGGCGGGAGCATACTAGCCGGTGAACAACATCCGAAACGATCATGAGGTGGCTCGGGACCTCGCGAGCGAGGCCGGCCAGCTGCTGCTGCGCCTGCGCGCCCGCCACGGGTTCGACGAGCCCGAGGTGCTGCGCACCCTGGGGGACCGCACCTCGCACGAGTTCCTCTTCTCCGCGCTCGGCCGACTCAGGCCCAGCGACGCGGTGCTGTCCGAGGAGGGCGCGGACGACCCGTCCCGGCTGCGGGCTCGGCGGGTGTGGATCATCGACCCGCTGGACGGCACCCGGGAGTTCTCCGAGCCCGGCCGCACCGACTGGGCCGTGCACGTGGCGCTCTGGGAGAACGGCGACCTGGTCGCCGGGGCGGTCGCGCTGCCCGCCCAGGGCAGCTGCCTGTCCACGGTCGATCCGCCGTGGCTGCCGGAGGAGCGCCCCGAGGGGCAGCGGCTGCGCATCACCGCCAGCCGGACCCGGCCGCCCGCGTTCGTGCAGCGCATGGCGACCCAGATGGGCGCCGAGGTCGTTCCCATGGGGTCGGCGGGTGCCAAGATCTGCGCGGTGCTGCTCGGCATCGCCGACATCTACGTGCACGCGGGCGGCCAGTACGAGTGGGACAGCGCCGCGCCGGTGGCGGTCGCGCGGGCCGCGGGCCTGCACGCCTCCCGGATCGACGGCTCCGACCTGCGCTACAACGTAGCCGACCCGCTACTCCCCGATATCCTTGTATGCCGATCGGAATTGTCGGGTATGTTGTTGGCAAGCATCCGCGACGGCGCGGACCTTGACAGCGCCGGTCCGCACGCGGGGGGCTGAACCGCAGTACCCACCGCGGCGGAACCGGTCGTGAGTGTCGGTATTTCTAAGGCGGATTCCATGGGTCAGGCGAGTCAGCAGGCGCTCGGGCGCTACCAGCTCTCCCAGCTGGACGTCCTCGAAGCCGAGGCGATCTTCATCATGCGCGAGGTGGCGGCCGAGTTCGAGCGGCCGGTGCTGCTCTTCTCCGGCGGCAAGGACTCCATCGTGATGCTGCGTCTGGCGGAGAAGGCCTTCTGGCCCGCCCCGATCCCGTTCCCCGTCATGCACGTGGACACCGGTCACAACTTCGCGGAGGTCATCGAGTTCCGGGACCGCCGCGTCGCCCAGGCCGGGGTCCGGCTGGTGGTCGCCTCGGTCCAGGAGCAGATCGACGCCGGGAAGGTCACCGAGCCGACCGGCCGGTGGGCCAGCCGCAACCGCCTCCAGACCGCGGCGCTGCTGGAGGCCATCGAGGAGCACGGGTTCGACGCCGCGTTCGGGGGCGCCCGCCGCGACGAGGAGAAGGCCCGGGCCAAGGAACGGGTCTTCTCCTTCCGTGACGAGTTCGGCCAGTGGGACCCCAAGAACCAGCGCCCCGAGCTCTGGAACGTGTACAACACCCGGATCAACCGCGACGAGCACATCCGGGTGTTCCCCATCTCCAACTGGACCGAGCTCGACGTGTGGGGCTACATCCGGCGTGAAGAGCTGGAGCTCCCCTCGATCTACTTCGCGCACGAGCGCAGCGTGTTCGAGCGCGACGGCATCCTGCTCGCCGACTCCCCGCTGATCCAGCGCGACGAGACCGAGAACCCCTTCACCGAGACCGTGCGCTACCGCACCGTGGGCGACCTCACCTGCACCGGTGCGGTCAAGTCCTCGGCGGTGGAGCTGGACGACATCATCGCGGAGATCGCCGCGACCCGGATCACCGAGCGCGGCCAGACCCGCGCCGACGACCGGGCCAGCGAAGCCGCGATGGAGGACCGCAAACGCGAGGGCTACTTCTAGGGCGTGTTCCGGCCCCGGCTCCGGCCGGGCCCGCACGGCGCCCCTCCTCCCGGCAGTCCATCCTTCGCGCATTGGAACAGGCACCATGAGCAACGACATCCTACGGTTCGCCACGGCGGGCTCCGTCGACGACGGCAAGAGCACCCTGATCGGCCGCCTGCTGTACGACTCCAAGTCCATCTTCGAGGACCAGCTCGACGCCGTGGAGCGCACCAGCGCCGCGCGCGGCGAGGAGCACACCAACCTCGCGCTGCTCACCGACGGTCTGCGGGCCGAGCGCGAGCAGGGCATCACCATCGACGTCGCGTACCGGTACTTCGCCACGCCCAAACGCACGTTCATCATCGCCGACACGCCCGGGCACATCCAGTACACCCGCAACATGGTCACCGGCGCCTCCACCGCCGACCTCGCGATCATCCTCGTGGACGCCCGCAAGGGCCTCCAGGAGCAGAGCCGCCGCCACGCCTTCCTCACCACCCTGCTCCAGGTGCCGCACCTGGTGCTCGCGGTGAACAAGATGGACCTGGTGGACTACTCCCAGGACCGTTTCGAGGAGATCAAGGCCGAGTTCGCGGAGTTCGCCGCCAAGCTCGACGCGCGCGACCTCACGTTCGTGCCGATCTCCGCCCTGCACGGCGACAACGTGGTCAGCCAGTCCCCGAACATGCCCTGGTACACGGGCGGGTCCCTGCTGCACCACCTGGAGAACGTGCACATCGCCTCGGACCGCAACCTGATCGACGCGCGCTTCCCCGTGCAGTACGTGATCCGGCCGCACCGCTCCGACGACCCCGAGCTGCACGACTACCGGGGGTACGCGGGCCAGCTCGCGGGCGGCGTCCTCAAGCCCGGGGACGAGGTCACCCACCTGCCCTCGGGCCTGTCCACCCGCATCGCGAGCATCCGGACGGCGGACGGGGAGGTGGCGGAGGCGTTCTCGCCGATGTCGGTCACCCTCCTGCTGGAGGACGACATCGACATCTCGCGGGGCGACATGATCTGCCGCCCCAACAACGCGCCGGCGGTGTCCCAGGACATCGAGGCGATGGTGTGCTGGATGACGGACGCGCGCAAGCTCACGCCGCGTTCCAAACTCGTCGTCAAGCACACCACCCGCACCGCCAGGGTGGTGGTGAAGGACCTGCGGTACCGGCTGGACGTGAACTCCCTGCACCGGGACGAGGCCGCGGGGCACCTGGGGCTCAACGAGATCGGCCGGGTGCGGCTGCGGGCCACCCAGCCCCTGTTCGTCGACGAGTACGCGAAGAACCGGCAGACCGGGGGGTTCATCCTCGTCGACGAGGCCACCAACACCACGGTGGGCGCGGGAATGGTCGTCAAAGCCGACTAGACGTACCCGGGAAAACGTCAAACATTCCTCACGGGGTCGCCTTTGTGCGGCCCCGTTTCGTGTGCCCTGAGTGGCGCCCGAAGAGGTCTGGTGTCGGACCGATCGGGGGCCGGTTTCTTACGGGGACATTTCCTTGTGTGAATCCTTGGAGCACTTTTTTGGTCCTCGGTGCCGATCGGGCCCGGGTCAATGGTGTGTCTGATGGAGCTCAAGTTACCCGGCGTTAGGGCCGTGTGCAGGGGCGAGAACCGAGCAGAGTGTCACCTCGAACGGAGCGATCCTGACCTTTCGGCTAGGTGTGCGGAGAGTGATCGTCGAGAAAAATTCTCTCAGCCCCTGGCAATCCGGGGTCAAGTCTGCCTAAAGTGTGCGAATCGCGTACGAGGTCGCAATCGAGCGAATACGCATGGTTATGGCCCCGCCGCGTGTCTCCCACCAAGGAAACCCCCACAAGGAGGAACCGCGTGAAGAAGCACCCCACTCGCAGGGTCGCGTTCAGCGCTGTCGCGGTCAGCGCGCTCACCATTCCCCTGGCGCTGTCCGGCGCCACCGCAGGCGCCTCCGAGCTCGCGCCGGTGTACACGAACTCCTCCGCCTCCAGCGGCGACTGGTTCGTGGTCCTCGAGGACACCATCAGCGCCAACTCGGTCTCCCCGGCGTCCCTCGGGATCTCGGAGAACCAGGTCAACCACGTCTATGAGGAGGCCCTCAACGGCTACTCGGCGTCGCTGAGCGCCTCCGAGGTCGAGGAGCTGCGCGCGCAGAACGGCGTCGCCTACATCGAGCAGGTCGGCGAGGCCACCACCATGGTTCCGTGGGGCCTGGACCGTATCGACCAGGAGGACCTCCCGCTCGACGGCTCGTACACCACCGAGTCCGACGGCTCCGGCACCTCCGTCTACATCATCGACACCGGTATCGACGAATCCCACCCGGACTTCGGCGGTCGCGCCGAGGTCGGCTTCGACGCCACCGGCGGTGACGGCGGCGACCGTCAGGGCCACGGCACGCACGTCGCGGGCACCGTGGGCTCCGACGCCTACGGTGTGGCGCCCGGTGCCGAGCTGATCGGCGTCAAGGTCCTGGGCGACGACGGCTCGGGCACCTACGACGACGTCATCGCGGGCATCGACTGGGTGGCCGCGAACGCCGCCGACAACGCGGTGGCCAACCTGTCCCTGGGCGGCCCGGCCTCGCAGGCCGTGGACGACGCGGTCAACGCCCTGGCCGACTCGGGCGTGTTCGTGGCCGTGGCCGCGGGCAACGAGGGCCAGGACGCCGGCAACGTCTCCCCGGGCGGCGCCGACGGCGTGGTCTCCGTGGGCGCCTCCGACAACACGGACGCCACCGCGTACTTCTCCAACCACGGCCCGGCCGTCGACATCTACGCCCCCGGCGTCAACGTCGAGTCCACCATCCCCGGTGGCGGCACGGACAGCTACTCCGGTACCTCGATGGCCAGCCCGCACGTGGCCGGTGCCGCCGCTCTGTACAAGAGCTCCCTCGGCGACGACGACCAGGGCGTCATCCTGGACTGGCTCATCGAGAACGGTGGTGCCGACAAGCTCAGCGGCGTTCCCAGCAACACCGTGAACCTGCTGCTGAACGTCCAGGGCCTGTAGGTCCCCTCCGGGTTGTGGAGACCCCGCGCGTCCACACCCACGGGATCTGATCCGCGACACCCGCGACACGGCGGCCCCGGGCCGGGAGCACGACTCCCGCCCGGGGCCGTCGTCGTGCGCGGCGACGGTGTCGTCACGATCCGTCCGTGCCTGGTGACGTCAGGTAATAGTCTGGGGGTGTGGATGGATATCGACTGGTGTTCGTCGGTGGAATGGGCCGTTCCGGGTCCACGCTGATCGAACGCCTCCTTGGTGAGCTGCCCGGGTTCTGCTCCGTCGGCGAGGTCGTGCACCTGTGGCGCCGGGGCCTGGTGGAGAACGAGCTGTGCGGGTGCGGTGCGCCCTTCGGCGACTGCGGGTTCTGGGGTGAGGTGGGACAACGCGCCTTCGGGGGCTGGCGGTGCCTGGACGCGGAGGCCGTGCTGCGGCTCAAGGACGGAGTCGACCGCACCCGCTTCCTGCCGGGGCTGCTCCATGGCGTGTCCGAGCAGGGCGCCCTCGCCGCCCGGTGCGCGCGTTACACCGAGCTGTACCACCGGCTGTACGCGGCGGTGGCCGAGGTCAGCGGGGCCCGGGTGATCGTGGACGCCAGCAAGCACGCCTCCCTCGCGGCCTGTCTGCGCTGGCGGTACGGCGCGCGTATGCGCCTGCTGCACGTGGTGCGCGACCCCCGGGCGGTGGCGCACTCCTGGAGCAAGCGGGTGGCCCGGCCGGACGCCGCCCCCGGTAGTTCGGAGCCGGAGATGGCGCGGTACTCGGCGGGGCGGTCGGCGGTGCAGTGGATGACGCAGAACTCGACGCTGGACGAGCTGGCCCGGCAGGGGGTCCCGACCCTGCGGGTGCGGTACGAGGACTTCGTGGACGCCCCCGAGGCCGAGTTCGGGCGCATCGCCGCCTTCGCCGGACACGCGGGCGAACCGCCGCGTCTGGGTGAGGGCGGGGTGGAGCTCTCCGGGGGGCACGCCGTCTCGGGGAACCCGATGCGCTTCCGGGCGGGGCCGGTCGGGGTCCGCGCCGACCACGGGTGGCGCCGGGGGCTGGCTCCCTGGCGCCGGCGCCTGGTCGAGGCGGTCACCGCTCCGACGCGCGGGCGCTATGGGTACTGATGTCCGCTAGCTGTTTCTTACTGCCACGAAGAGTGTTGCACCAGCAAAGGATGACGTATGGTCATTGTGTGAACACTCTGGGTTGTTATCGGGGGAGCTAGGGGGCGGTTGACCATGGTGGGCGGACCGGTACGAGGCATGGCGGCGACGGGAGCGGTGCTCGTCGCCCTGGGGCTGGCGGGGCTGGGAGACGCGCCCGTCGCCGCGACGGCACCGTCGGAGGACCGTCCCAGGATCGCGGGCCCGGTCCCCCACACCGCGCCCCTGCTCGGTCTCCCCTCGACACGGGAGACCCAGTGCACCGTCTCTGACATCCTCGAGCCCTCCTGCGGGGTCTGGTGGGGCGCCAGCCCGGACGGCGACGACGTGAAGGGGCTGGAGGCCGCCGCCGACCGGCCCATGGACATCGTCTACACCTGGCGCGGGATCGACCAGGCCGAGGTCCCGGGCGACCGCGAGCGGCGCATGATCGCCGAGGGGCGCTTCGTGCACACCAACATCGAGGCCCGTCGCTTCACCCGGCCCGGGCGTCCGGCCATCGCCTACCGCGAGATCATCGCGGGCGACCTCGACGCACCGCTGCGCTCCCAGGCCCGGGCCATCGCCGAGCTGGAGGTGCCGTACTTCGTCACCTTCGACCACGAGGCGGACGGCAAGAACCGGTACAACAACCGGGGCACCCCGGAGGAGTTCGTGCGCTCCTGGCGGCACATCGTCGACCTCTACCGGTCCGAGGGAGCCGACAACGTGATCTGGGTCTGGAACGTGACCGGCTGGCCCGCGAACCTGGACCGCCTCCCCGGGCTGTGGCCCGGCAACGACTACGTCGACTGGATCAGCTGGGAGGCGTACAACATGACCGGCTGCGAGAAGATGAACAACTGGGACCACGTCGACTCCTTCGAGGACGCCCTGGCCCCCACCTACGAGTGGATACAGGAGGAGGGCCCCAAGCACGGCATCGACCCCGGCAAGCCGGTGATGGTCGGCGAGATGGGGACCACCGACATCGGCCCCCGCGAGACCGTGAAGTGGTACACCGACGTCCCGGACGTCCTTCGGCGCTACGAGCGGGTGCGTGCCGTGAAGCTGTGGGACAGCCAGGTCGGAGACGACTGCGACTTCCGGGTCAGGGCCAACGAGTACGCCCGGCGCGGGTTCGAGCAGGCGGGCAAGGACCCCTACGTGTACCTGCCCGACCGTGTCCGGCGCCTGGCGGAGTACGCCGCGACCCGTAACTGAACGCGGGCGGCGGACGGCCCCGCCGTCCGCCGCCCCCGCCGTCCGCTG
The DNA here is from genome assembly GCF_040635075.1 of Nocardiopsis sp. NPDC007018. Lineage (NCBI taxonomy): Bacteria > Bacillati > Actinomycetota > Actinomycetes > Streptosporangiales > Nocardiopsidaceae > Nocardiopsis > Nocardiopsis sp. NPDC007018. The sequence continues at coordinate 18,728 of NZ_JBEYHA010000034.1, read as the reverse complement.
CCCTGCGGCGGGACCGGCTCAGCCGCCCGCGGGCCTGAGCATCGACCACGTGCGCGGGCCGCCGCCCGGCAGGTCGTACTCGGCGGTGACGGTGAACCCGAGCGAGGTGTACAGGCGCACGTTGTCCGGCGCCGAGGTCTCCAGGAAGGCGGGAACGCCCGCCGCGTCCGCCTCGCGCAGCCCGGCGCGCACCACCGCGCGCCCCAGCCCCCGGCCCCGGGCCCCGGGCCGCACCCCGACGGTGCCCAGGAACCAGACGGGCTCCTGCGGCCGGTGCTCCTCCATCGCCGCCTCCGCCGAGGCGTAGGCGTCGGCCCGGTCGCCCGCGAGGCCGACCAGGGTGGGCAGCAGCCCGGCCATGACCTCCTCGGCGCCGCCGGAGTCGGGCGTGGACCACACGGCGACGGCCGCCAGGTCGCCGCTCACCCAGACCCGGCCGTGCGGCAGGCCGATCTCGGCCAGGAAGATCCGCTGGAACTCGCGCAGCCGGGCGAGGTGATCGTCGGCGGCGATGGTGTGCCGTGTGAAGGGGTAGTCCCGGAAGGCCTCGGCGAGGGTGTCGGCGGCCTCCGCCACGTCCGTCTCGCGGGCCTCCCTGATCAGGTGTTCCTGGTGTGGTCGTGCCTGGTCCAAGCGATCCCCCGGGGTGTCGTCGTGCGCGTCGCGCGCGGTGTCGGTGGCGACGTTACCGGCCGGGTGCGGTCACCGTCTTCCCTTTTTTGACCGATCGGGCTAAAGTTTGACCATGCGTTCAAAAGACACGGTCACCTTCACCCGGGCCGCCCGCCGGGAACAGATGATCGAGGCCACCATCGCCACCGTCGCCGAACGGGGCCTGCACGGCGCCTCGCTCGCCCGCATCGCCGAACGGATGGGTATCGCCAAGGGCGGCATCCTCTACCACTTCTCCAGCCGAGACGACCTCGTGCGCGCGGCGCTCCAGGACGTCTACGACCGACTCACCCAGCACGTGGTCGACCGGCTCTCCAGCGCCGACAGCGTCCGCGGGGCCGTGCGCGGCTACGTCGTCGCGCTGGTCGGCTACCTCCACGACCACCGCGACGAGGTCAGACTGATCGGGGAGGGATTCACCACGACCCAGACCCCCGAGAGCGCCGACTCCCGGGTCCGGACGCGTTGGGGCGCCCTCGCGGACCTGCTCGACGCCGCCGTCGCCGAAACCGCGGCGACCGGCGTGGACACGAGGGTCCTCGCCATCACCGTCAGCGGGGGGATCGACGCCCTGGTCGCGGAGGCCCTGCGGGACCCCGGCCTGGACCTCCCCGAGGCCGGGGACCGGCTGGCCGACATGGTCGACCGGATCATCGCGCCCGGCGACCCCGCCGGACCCCGGACCGACACGGAAGGGGAACCCCGATGAGCGGGACCGCCGTCATCGAGGTCAGGGACCTCCACAAGTCCTTCGGACGCGTCCGCGCCGTCCGGGGCGTCGACCTCGACGTACGCGAGGGCGAGATCCTCGGCGTCCTGGGCCCCAACGGTTCGGGCAAGTCCACCACCGTCGAGTGCGTCACCGGCCTGCGCCGACCCGACCGGGGCCGCGTCCGCGTCCTTGGCCTCGACCCCCACAAGGACCTCGCCAGCGTGCGCCGCCTGGTCGGGGTCCAGCTCCAGGAGAGCCGGCTCCCGGAGCGGATCACCGTCCACGAGGCCCTGCGGCTCTTCGCCTCCTTCCACTCCGCCCCCGCCGACCCCGGCGAACTCATGGACACCCTCGGCCTGCGCGACAAGGCACGGCACCGGTTCGCCTCCCTCTCCGGGGGGGCAGAGACAGCGCCTCTCCATCGCCCTGGCCCTGGTCGGCGGCCCGCGCGTCGTCATCCTGGACGAGCTCACCACCGGCCTGGACCCTGCCGCGCGCCGCGACACCTGGGAGGCGGTGGCGGCCCTGCGCACCAGAGGTGTGACGACCGTCCTGGTCACCCACTTCATGGACGAGGCCGAGTACCTGTGCGACCGGGTCGCCGTCCTGACCGAGGGGCGGGTCGCCGCCCTGGACACCCCCCGGGCCCTGGCCGCCTCACTGGGCGGCACCCGGGTCCGGTTCCGTGCCGAGGGGGTCGACACCGGACCGCTGCGCGCGCTGCCCGGAGTGACGGAGGTGACCGCCGAGGGCGGCCCCGCCTCGGTCGTCGTCACCGGCGACTCGACCGACCTCGCTTTCACGGTCTCCGCCGAACTCGGCCGCCAGGGGGTGGTGCCGGACGGGTTCGACGTCCGCGCCGGCGGTCTGGAGGACGTCATGCTCGCCCTGCGCCAGGCCCCGCCGCGCCACCACTCCGAGGAGGAGCAGTCGTGAACACCGGAGTCCGGGTTCCCCCGCCCGTCCCGCGCGCCCGCATGGCGTGGGCCGTCTGCGTCAACGAACTGCGCGTCGCCGGGCGCGAACGCGTCGTCGTGGTCTTCACCGTGCTCATGCCGCTGCTGATCATGGTGCTGTTCGCGCAGCTGCCGGGCATGTTCGACGCCGATCCGGAGACCGGCCTGCGCGCCGTGGACACGGTGATGGCGCCCATCGCCCTCGGGATCGCGCTGCTGGTGACCACGTTGGTCATGGTGCCGTCCACGCTGGCCGCCGCCCGGGAGCACGGCTACCTGCGCCGGATCTCCACCACCCCGGCGCCGCCCTGGGCGGTGCTGCTCGCCCACATGCTGGTCGGAGCGCTGAACGTGGTCGGCGCGTGCGCGGTGATCCTGGGCGTGGGCCGGCTCCTGTTCGACCTGCGGATGCCGGTCTCCTGGGGGTGGTTCGTCCTCGGCCTGGCCCTGGCCACGACCTCGCTGCTGGCCGTGTCCGCCCTGATCGGCGGGCTGCTGCCCAACACCGCCTGGGCCAACGGCGTGGGTTCGGTGGTGCTGGTGCCCGCCATGTTCCTCAGCGGGGTCTTCGTCCCCGCCGAGGAGTTGTCACCCGCGCTCCAGCGGGTCGCCGAACTGCTGCCCTCCGGGGCGGCCCTGCACGTGCTGCGCGACGCCTGGGCCGGTCAGCCGCCCGCCCCGGCCCACCTGCTGGTGCTGGTGGTGGCCACGGGTCTGCTGTGGCCACTGGCCCTGCGCTTCTTCCGCTGGACCTGAACCGGGGTGCCGTCCCCACCACACGGGACGGCACCCTCCCGGCCGGCGCGGCCCTAGGGCGTGTTCCGCGGATCATTCCGGGCTCGCGACCACCAGGCTGCCTCTCGCTGCGCCGACTTCGCTCGGACAGCCAAACCCGGGGCTGACCTTCGCTCCTCGTCTTGCGAGAGATTGCCTGGAGGCCGCTCGCGTCGATCGGCGCGAGCGCCGAACCAACCGAAAGCATCCACGGAACACGCCCTAGAGGCCCTTGCCCCGCAGGTGGAGCAGGCGCAGAATCCACCCCGGGGGAACCCCGCACACCACCAGGAACGCCAGGTAGGCGCGGGCCTCCCACGGGCGACGGCGCAGGGTCCGCCCGGCCCACGACAGGGCCTGCCCGCGCCGCCCGGCCGACGCCTCGGCGAAGGCGATCTGCCCAGCGATCCTCGCGTAGCCGCGCGGCACCAGGGCGAACTCCGGGTAACGCTCCAGCAGCCAGCGCAGTGCGGTGGAGATGGTCTGCCAGCGCTCCGAGAAGAACGACTTGCGGTGCCACAGCACCCGCACACCGGCCTCGGGGATGTTGCGGATCGGGGCCCGCCGGGCCAGCCGCAACAACAGCTCGTAGTCCTCCGCGTAACTGCCGGGGATCTCCTCGCTCACCGTCCCGCAGCCGTCGATCATCGCCCGCCTCCGGATGAGGAAGGTGGACGGGTGCAGCTCGGTCAGGCGCGAGCGCAGCAGGTCGGCGAAGGTGACGGTGGTCCGGTCCAGGACCCGCTCGGACTCCACCCGGTCGTAGACCACCTGGATGCCGCAGCACACCATGTCGGTGTCGGGCTCGGCGCGCATGATCTCCACCTGTGCCCGCAGCTTGTCGGACATCCAGGTGTCGTCGTCGTCACAGAAGGCCACCAGCTCGGTGTCGGCCCCCAGCACGCCCGTGTTGCGCGCGCCCGCCAGCCCCGGGGTGAGCGAGTTGGTCACCACCCGGACGGGGCGGTCGCCCTCGGCGTGCGCGAGCGAGGGGTCCGGCTGGTCGTTGTCGAACACGACGATGGTCGTGACGCGCCCGGGGTAGTCCTGTTCGACGATCGAGCGCAGCGTGCGGCGCAGCAGCTCGGGCCGGTCCCGGGTGGGCACGACCACGGTCACCGCGGGCCAGGTGTCGCCCGGGACCGGGGTCGCCACCCTCGTCCCGGTGTCCCGGGAGGCGTCGGCGGCCGAGGCGCCGGCCGGACCCTCCTCGGTGAGCAGGTCGATCAGTTCCCCCGCACGCAGGGCGGCGCGGTCGGGACCGTCCTCGGCGGCCGGGTCGACCCGGAAGTCCTCCGGTGACTCCAGCGCCTTGTCGACGAACGCGTGCAACTGCTGCGCGGTGGCACAGGAGCGTACCCGGCCCGCGTCCTCGACCCGGCGGACGAACAGCAGCTGGTGCTCGTCCACGTGCTCGCCCAGTTCGGGGTCGCGGGCCACCACGATCGGCAGGTGCCCGGCCGTCCGCGCCTGCGTGATGGTGCCGGGGCCGCCGTGCGTGACGACCACTGAGGCGGAGCGCATGGCCTCCGACAGCTCCTCCCCGGTGAGGAACGCGGTGCCCGAGGCCCGGTCCGGGGCCCGGCTGTGCCCGTGCTGGACCAGGACGCGCAGGTCCGGGTGGCGGCGGGCGTAGTCGTCGATCCACCGCACGAGCCGGTCGAAGGCGTGGTGGTCGGTGCCCAGGCTGACGACCACGTCGGGGTGGTCGCTCCCGTCGGGGCGGTGGGTGGGGCGTGTGGTCTGTTCGGTCACAGGAGCGGTCCTACGGTGATGGCGGTCGGCATGAACGAGCGCTGTTCCTCCCACTGGGCGAGGTACAGCCGGGTGAAGGGCTTGCAGAGCCGGGCGGTGAGGGTGGGGGTGTCGATGCGGTCGTAGACCTCGATGTAGACGGTGGGCACGCGCATCAGCCAGGCCAGGACGAAGAACGGCAGTGCCACCCCGGCACCCGTGCTGACCACGGCGGACGGGCGCCGGGCGCCCATCGTCCGCAGCGCGAGGACGGTGTTGCGCAGGAGGTTGCCGACGTGCCGGGTGGTGGGGTGGTACGCCCAGCGCACCGACTCGTGGGCCAGGGCCGCCTCGGCGTCGGGGGTGCGGAAGGTGACCCACACGCGTTCGCGCCCCTGCCACCAGGGGCGCAGGGAGCGCAGCTGGGTGAGGTGGCCGCCGCTGGAGGCCACCAGGAGAACCGGTCGTGCAGACATGGAGTGATCATTCCATTGCTCTGGGTAGTTGATCATGGGTGTGGTGAGCGCGGGTGCGGGCGGACCGGACTCACCCGCGCAGTTCGAGGCGGTCGCGCAGCCGCCACACCGTGGCCAGGTGCCCGAGGGCCCCCACCAGCACGGCCGCGGCCAGGACGGGGAGCCCGCCACCGGTCGCCGCCTCCAACGCCAGCGGCAGGGCGCCGAACCACAGCAGCCCGCTGGCCGCCGCCGCCAGCACCGGGCGTCCGAACGGGTGCAGCACCACCAGGGAGCGCAGCTGCCACAGTGGAAGGAGCTTGCGGACCAGGACGGCGGCCACCAGGGCGAGCGCCGCGCCCGCGGCCCCGTACGCGGGGACGAGCAGCACGCACGCCGCCACGTTGGCGAGCAGCGACATCACGTTGTTGAGCAGGTTCAGCCCGGTGCGCCCGGTCATCGTCAGGACGAGGTCGCCCATACCGAGCACCTGACCGGTCAGCTGCCCCGCGCAGACGATCGCCAGCGCCACCGCCCCCGCCGCGTACTCCGCGCCGAACAGCCGCATGACCTCGGGGGCGAACACCAGACCGGTCAGGTACAGCGGCCAGGTCAGACACACCAGCCAGGCGGTACCGGCCTGGTACAGCCCGCGCACGCCCTCGTGGTCGCGCGCGGCCAGGAGTTCCGCGAAGCGCGGCTGCGCGGCGTAGAGCACGGCCTGGGTGCCGAACTGGCCGACGACCATGATGCGCGTGGCGGCCGTGAAGACCGCCGCGCCGGTGAGCCCGTTCAGCAGCGCCACCATCACCACCCCGCCGCGCTGCACCCCCATCTGGGCGACCCCGCCCAGGGCCCGGGGGAGCGCGAACGACCAGAACTCCGCCGGGGTGACCCGGGCGCCCCGTTCTCCGGAACGGCCCTGCGTATCGTCGGGACCGGGCTCCTCCCGCCAGCCCTGGTCCGCTCCTGGACCGTCTCCCGGGCCCGCGTCCGGCCCGGTCGCGGACGGGCCCGCCGCCCCCGGCTCGGATCGTGCCCCCTCCGGCCCGGCCCGGCGCACGATCCGGCCCAGCCAGAACCAGGCCAGCACCGCGGCCGGGAGGTAGGGGCCCGCCCAGGCCAGGGCCAGCAGCCCGGCCGAGCCCGACAGCGCGATCATCCCCACCAACCCGAGCTGGGCCAGCGGACGGCCCACCTTGTCCACCACGACCGTCACCGACATGTCGTGGTGCGCGCGGGTCGCCGCCAGCGCCGAGTCCGCGAGCACGGCGAACGGCAGGAAGAGTGCCAGCACCCGCAGGTACGCGGCGGCCTCCTCCGGACCCAGCGCGTCGGCCAGCGGCCCCGCCAGGACAAGCAGCGCGGCCGAGACCGCACAGGCCGCCAGCACGGCCGGGCCCAGCGCCAGCCGCAGCAGGGCGGGTACCGCCTCGGGCCGCCCGAACACGCGCATCCGGGCGATGAAGTACACCAGCCCGTCCGGGGCGCCCGCGTTGGCCACCGCCGCCATGATCAGGAACACCGAGGTCGCGGAGAACAGCAGCCCCGCCGTCTCCTGTGAGAACGCCCGGGTGATGGCCACGATCAGGGCGAGGTTGAGTGCCGCGCTCACCACCGCGCCCGCCATGTTCACCACACCGCCGCGCAGCACCCGGGACAGGCCGCTCCCGGGACGTGTCCCGGTGGGGGTCACACGCACCACGAGGGGGTGCGCCCCCACCACTCGGCCAACCGGGCGTCGCTGTCGGCGAAACGCGAGGTCAGCTCGGCCCGCAGCGACTCCGGCATCACCGCGCGCTTGCGGGCGTTGTGCCGCCCCAGCGACAACCCCGGCCTCGGCTGTAGGCCGAGGAAGCGCAGGACCCCGTCCAGGGCCCCGGGACCGCCGCCGAACAGGTCGGCGTAGTCCACCACGTGCATGCGCTCGCGCCCCACCTCCTTCTCCATGCGCTCCAGCTGGTCCGCGTAGCGGCCGCGCGCCACGTACCCGTGGTGCTGGTGCGCGTGCGAGTGGTGGGTCGGGTCCTCCAGCAGCCGCTCCTCGGTCCCGGCCAGCCGACTCTCCTCCAGCTCGAGCGCACGGGCGAACGGTACGGTCTCGAAGCCCCGCGCCGTCTCGTGGGCGTGCGCGGAGTAGGCCCGCTCGACCGGGTCGCGCAGGATCACCACGATCCGCGCCTCCGGCAGCTCCTCGGCGATCCGCGCCGCCGACAGCGGGTGGAACAGGTAGTAGGGGCTGGACTCGAACACCCGGACCCGGGGCCGTCCCCAGCGCGGCCGCAGGGAGGCGCGCAGCGGGAAGTGCGAGCGGTACCAGTCCGGTCCGTGGTGGTGGCCGGTGTCGAAGTAGTGCACCCCCTTGCGCAGGACGGGCCCGGTCGCCCCGGGGTGCTGGGAGAGGGCCTTGAACAGGGAGGTGGTACCCGAGCGCTGGGCCCCGCAGATGAGGAAGTCCGGGACCGACCGGGCGGCGCTGGTGACGCCCCCGAGTCCGTCCGCGAGCGGGAGCAGGGCCCGCCGTGCCGGTACGGCCAGGCGGTTCAGGGGCGAGGTGGCCCGGGGCATCGCGAGCTCCTAGGGTGTGCGCGGCCCCCGTCCGGGACGGGGACCTGGCTGTCGTCGGTGACCGCGGAACGGGCGCGGCGTGCTTGTTCGTGGCGGGGTCGGTGCGGCGCGGACGTCAGACGGGGTGGGCGGCCTCGTGCGCCGCCCGCTCCTGGAGTCCGTCCAGCGCGGGCAGCAGCCAGTCGTCGACGGCGGCGAGGTCGCTGCCCGACTCCGCCTGGCGGTCGTGCAGGTAGCGGGTGGCGAGGTCGATCAGGTACAGGGCCATCACGGTGGAGACCGTGTGCTCCCGCAGACCGCACTCCGCCAGCAGCGGGTCGCGGAGCAGGCGCGAGCCGCTGTCCAGCCACCGGTGGACACCCGGGTGCACCCCGGCCTGCACGCACTCGTTGAGGTCGTAGTGCAGGGCGTCGAACCCCGCGGGTGCGTCCATGGTGAGGCGTTCCCAGTCCCAGACGAAGGCACGACGCGCGGTACTGGCGATGTTCCACCTGGTGAGGTCGCCGTGCCAGGCCCCGAAGGGCAGTGACACGTCGGGCAGGCGGTGCAGGGCGGCGCGCAGCGGCGCGGCCTCGGGGCGGGCGCCGAGCCTGGCGATGCGCTCGTCCAGGTTCCTCCGGTACGGGCTCTCGGAGAGCCTGCGCTCGCGCACCGGCTCCAGCGCGATGATCTGGGTGACGCAACGCAACAGCTGGTGCCGGGTGGGGCGGTCGGTCTGGTGCCCCACCGGCAGGGCCTCCTGCACCAGCAGCGGCTGGCCGTTCCACTCGCCGTCGTAGAGCAGGCGCGGCACGGTGACGTCCCGGAGACGGGCCTGGGAGAGCCGGCGCAGGGCCCGGGTCTCGGCGCGCACCAGCCGCCCGGTGAGGTCGTTGACGGCCACCTTCGCGTAGCCGATGGTGCGACCGCCCGGGGTGAGCAGCAGCAGGACCGGCTTGCGGTTGGCACGCGGCGGCCCCACGTGGATCGCGATGGCCAGCTCGCGGTCCAGGGCCGTGGTGAGCGCGTGCTCGATCCCCGGCCCCGCCCCCACGAACAGGCGGTCGCGCAGCAGCAGCGGCGCCACCCCGGTGGCGAACGCGCCGGTGAGCAGCAGGGTCCGTAGCCGTTCGCGAAGGGAGTGCCCCTGCGCGAAGGAGGTGATGCCGCGCGTGGCCGCCGACCGGTTGTGCGCCGGCAGGATCACGCGCGGGTTGTGCGCGTTGGGCACCGGCAGGTACTGGTGGCCCCGGTTGCGGTAGGCCATCCGCCGCACCGCGCCGTCCCCGGTGCCGAGCAGGCCCCCGCAGGGCCACAGGACCGCCGCCAGGTCGGTCAGATAGGTGGTCTCGCTGTTCACCAGGCACCCCCGCCGGTGCGCGCGGTCCCGCCCCGCCCGAGCACCGGTTCCTCGACGCGCCAGAGCAGGGCGACGGCGATCATGGTGACGGCGAGGGGGGACATCAGCGCGACGTAGAAGAACATGTACCAGAACAGAAGCAGGACGGTCAGCAGCGCTCCCTGACCGACCGGCGTGGACGCGGCCCGGTAGCGCCAGGCCACCCACGCGAAGAATCCGAAGAGCAGGACGGTTCCCACCCAGCCGCTGGAGATCAGGGTGATCCAGAGCTGCCCGGCGTTGCCGATCACGTGCTGGCCGCAGCCGGGGCAGTCGGCCGTGGGGCCGATCGCGATGGAGTCGGAGCTGCCCAGCGCCTCACGGGTGGTGCCCCACCCGTTCACCGGCGACAGGTTCGCGGCCTCGACGGAGGCGGCGTTGGTCGCCGCCCGCCCGTTGTCGCTGTGCGGGTTGTCGGCCCGGGCCCGCACCACGTCCGCGAGCGGGGACAGGGCCAGCGCGACCAGCACCGCGACCACGGCGACGGCCCCGGCGCCCACCAGGACCACTCGCCCCCGGCGTACCGCCTGTACCGCGGCGAACCCCAGGGAGAGCGCCAGCCCGGCCCACAGCGCGCGGTTCAACGAGTGCACGACCGGCACCACGGACACGGCGAGTACGGCCAGGGCGCCCAAGCGGGCCCACCCGGACCCCCGCACGAACCAACCCACCACGACCCACACCAGCAGCAGGGACAACATGTAGCCCCACACGTTGGTGTACTCCCAGGGGGCCTTCGGGCGAGCCGACTCGACACCGCCGAACACGTCCATGACCTGGGCCGACGCCGGGTGGATCAGCGTCCGCATGTACGGGTCGTCGGCGAGTGACCCGGGAACGAGGTACTCCAGCGGCGCGGTGAACTCGAAGCGCGGGGCGAGCATGCCGAGGTAACCCCCGGCCACGGTCACCACGCACAGCACCGCCAGCGCCCACACGACCGCCCGGACCGGAAGCTCGCGCTCGGTCAGGTTGCCCACGTAGAGCAGCAGCACCGTGAGCACCAGGTAGTTGACCACCCGCAGCAGGGCGCCCGCGTAGCCGCCGCTCTCCGGCACGGTTCCCGGCATCTCCAGGGGCACCAGTGCCAGGCCGACGACCGTCCACACCAGGAACAGCGCCCACACCCAAAAGCCCGGCGGGACCCGCAGCCCCACCGTGCGGTGGCGGCGGACCAGCTCCGCGAGCATGGGAACGGCGAACAGCCAGTACGCGAACTGGCCCATGCCCAGCGCCCACCACAGCGGGTACCCGGCGATCAGCCACACCAGGGGGGAGCCGATGACCGGGGCGCCCCCGCGTCGCGGCGCGACCTCCCAGGCCGGACCGGGCACGTGTGGACCGCGCACGGCGGCGCCCCGGCCGGTCAAGGCCGCGACCCCACGGCCGGGCGCCCGCGCTTCGCCGACTTCTTCCCCTTGGCGGGGGCGTCGTCGTCGGAGGTGTCGGCGTCGTCTCCGGTCGCCGAGGTGGTGTCGGCACCCTCGGAGCGCTCGGCACCCTCGGTGCCCTCGGCACTCTCGGAGCGGTCGGTGCCCTCGTCCTGGGCGGAGGGCGCGGCCCGGTGCGGCTCGGGAGCCTGGTCGGGGTCTGCGGTCGCCTCCCCGGGGGCCGTCCCGTGCGCGGACTCGGCCGCCCGCGCCGGCGCGGGGCCCGGGGCGGGCTGGCGCGGCACGGTCACGGTGCCCGGAACGGTCACGCCGAACCTCTCCCCGGCGGTGACCAGACCGGTCAGGTCCGCCCGGCGGGTGCGGCCCAGCTCGACCACGGGCAGCAGCAGGTCGGCGGAGGCGGCCAGGGCGTGGGCGTCCGCGCTCTCGACGACGGCCGCGGTGACGACCACGACGAACGCGGCGCGCGGACGCAGCAGATCCACCAGTTCGGCGGCCCCGCCCTGCACCGGGGCGACCTCGCCCGGGCGGCCGTGGCGCAGCACCCTCAGACGCGGCACGGCGGCGGGACGGGCCTCCAGGTAGCCGGGGTCCTCGCCGTCCACCAGGACCTCCGCCAGACCCGGGCCCGTGGGCAGGCCGAGGAGCTCCTCGACGGCCTCGGTGCGCGGGTCGGCGCAGACCAGCAGGGTCTCGGAGCCGGTGCGGGCCAGCGCGGCGGCCACGTTCACGGCGGCGGCCGTGGCCGCGCGGCCCGGAGTGGTGCCGCTCACCACGAGCACGCGGCCCGGGGCGGGGGTGTCGTCGTCACCGGCCCGGGACGTAGCCGGGGTGAGACCGGCCTGCGGGGCGTCCAGCCGGGCGCGGACCAGGTGCGCGAACGCGTTGGCGCTCTGTCCGGCGGGCTCGGAGCCGGTGAGCAGCCCGGGGGAGCGCTCGGAGCGGTCGCCCGTCGCCGACAGGTCCAGCAGCACGGGGACGGTACCGATCCGCGCGGTGTCCTCGGTGTCGCGCACGCGCGGGTCGAGGCGGTCGCGGACCAGCGCGGCGAGCAGTCCGACGAGGAGCCCGAGCGCACCACCCGCGACCAGCCACAGGAGCGGGACCGGGGAGGAGGGCGACTCCGGCAGGTTCGCGGGGGTGATGACCTGGCCCGGCGAGACGGTCTCCAGCAGGGCGCTGAGCGGGCTGATCCCGTTGCCGAGGTCGCTGATCTCCTGCCGCAGGGCGTCCGCCTGGGCGTCGGCGCTCACCTGGGCGGTGCCCGCCCCTCCGGAGGAGAGCTCGGACAGCCGCTCGTAGAGGGCCTCCTGCTCGGTGCGCAGGGCGTCGAGCCGCCCGTTCACCAGGGCGCGGGCCTGCTCGCCGCGGTGCTCCAGATAGGCGGCGGCCAGGGCGTCGGCGCCGTCCCGGGCGGCCTCGGGGGAGCGGGCCGTGTAGTGGAGTTCGAGCACGTTGCTGTTGGAGGGGACGGTGACGTCGATCCGCTCCCGCAGGTCGGCGGGGGAGGGGTCGCCCGCGAGCGCCTCGGCCATGCCCAGGGTGACCTGGTCGGAGACGGCCACCTGGGCCTCGCTGTCGAGGTTGACGTCCCCGGTCAGGCGGCCGGAGCGCTCCCCGGTGAACTCCGCCATCCCGGTGGGATGGACCTGCACGGCCGCCACGGAGGTGTAGGTGGACGGAACCGCGAACAGACCGGCGGTGGCCAGGACCAGACCGCCGAGCACCCCGGCCCCCACGAGGCGCCAGCGCCGCCTCAGCAGGGCGGTGTACTCCTTCAGTTCCGGTCCGGACGGGCCGGGGACGTCGTTGTCCATCGGGTCCTCTCCACGCAGACATGGCAGCACTTTTAGTGAACGATTGCATACTAAGTGTAATCCCTTTGGCTGTGTCTGGTGGTTTGGGAAACCGCTCTTTTCCCAGGGAGTGATGTCCGCAAACCGGGGCTGACGTGGGGAGGTGTCACCACGTATCCGGACGGACACGGGCGAAACACCAGAGGGGGCGGCGGGAGGAACCCCGCCGCCCCCTCACGGAGCGCTACCGCGTGCCGGTCAACCGCCGACGATCGCCGGCGGCAGGCCCGTACCCGACTCCCACTCCTCGTCACACGCCTTCTGCGTGGACACCGTGTGGGATCGCGCCGAGCAGTCGCGGTACGCGGTCGCCTGGTCCTGGTAGACGAACAGCACCGAGATCACCGCCGTCGACACCACGATCCCCACCACGCCCAGGGCCACGCTCATCAGCGCGCCCGGGGCCTGCGTGTCGTTCGACCGCGCCGCGCGCCGGGCCCGGAACCCCTGCGCCACGCCGAACACGGACAACACCACGCCGTACGGCTGCAACAACAGACCCGCCAAGCCCAGGAACAGCCCCCACAGGCCTCCTCGCTCGACCCTGGGCGGCTGGCCGTCGGCACGGGGCTCCGGGCTGTTGTCGGTCACAGGTTCACTCCTTCGGGGGCGCCCCGCACCTCGGGGCGCCGTGGTCCGCTCCGGACGAGCGGAACGCGTGGCGATGGTGACACGCGACCGCACACCACCCCCGGCCCCTCCCACGAGAGGCGGAGACGGCCCGGTCCGCGTGAGGTAGACGCTACCCGGCCCGATAGGGTGGGAACGCGGACGGGCCGAGTAGGCCCAGGCCTGGCGTAGTACCAGGCGTACGCGATTCCCGGATGCTGCGCCGTCCCCCGGTGCCCCCGGGAGTGGGGACCCGGTCCCCGCACCGTTCTTCTACACATGAGGGAGAAGCACGCTTTGTCCGCGCGAGTGGTGGTTCTCATATCGGGGACGGGCAGCAACATGGCCGCCCTGATGGAAGCCGCGAAGAACCCCTCCTACGGGGCCGAGATCGTCGCAGTGGGAACGGACCGCGAGGGAACGCGCGGCGTGGAGGTCGCCGAGGCGGCCGGGATTCCCACGTTCGTCGTCCCCTTCCGCTCCTTCTCCGACCGGACCGCCTGGGACGCCGCCATGTCCGACCGGATCGCCGAACACGCGCCCGACCTCGTGGTCTCCGCCGGATTCATGCGCATCCTCGGACCCGCCGTGGTCGGCCGCCACCAGGCCGTCAACATCCACCCGGCGCTGCTGCCCTCCTTCCCCGGCGCGCACGCCGTCCGTGACGCGCTCGCCCACGGTGTCCGCGTCACCGGCACCACCATCCACTTCCTCGACGAGGGCGTCGACTCCGGTCCGATCATCGACCAGGTCGCGGTGCCCGTCGAGGACGGCGACGACGAGTCCAGCCTCCACGAACGGATCAAGGTCGTGGAACGGCGGATGCTGGTCGACACGGTCGGCCGCCTCGCCCGCGAGGGCTGGACCATCGACGGCAGGCACGTGCGGTTCGGCCGCACCGACACGAAGGAGTCCCGGTGACCCAGCAGGCCATCAGGCGTGCGTTGATCAGCGTGTACGACAAGACCGGCCTGGAGGAGCTGGGCGCGGGCCTGGCCGCGGCCGGGGTGGAGATCGTCTCCACCGGTTCCACGGCCGCCCGGCTCACCGCCGCCGGGGTCCCCGTCACCCCCGTCGAGGACGTCACGGGCTTCCCGGAGATCATGGAGGGCCGCGTCAAGACCCTGCACCCCTCCGTGCACGGCGGCCTCCTCGCCGACCAGAACAACCCCGACCACGTCGCGACCATCCGTGAACTGGGCATCGCCCCCTTCGACCTGGTCGTGGTCAACCTCTACCCCTTCTCCGACACCGTCGCCTCCGGCGCCTCCGAGGCCGACTGCATCGAGAAGATCGACATCGGCGGCCCCGCCATGGTGCGGGCCTCCGCCAAGAACCACGGCAGCGTGGCGATCGTGGTCGACCCCGCCCACTACGGAGACGCCCTCGACGCCGTCCGCGCGGGCGGCTTCACCCTCGACCAGCGCAAGCACCTGGCCGGGCTGGCCTTCCAGCACACCGCCGCCTACGACGCCGCCGTCGCCGACTGGTTCGCGGGTGCCTACGCCCCTGACGCCGAGGCCCGCGAGACCGGCTGGCCCGCCTTCCGCGCCGCCACGCACACCCGCCAGGCGGCCCTGCGCTACGGCGAGAACCCGCACCAGCGGGCCGCGCTGTACGCCGACAGCACCGGCGGCGGGCTCGCCGGGGCCGAACAGCTGCACGGCAAGGCCATGTCGTACAACAACTACGTCGACGCCGACGCCGCCCTGCGCGCCGCCTACGACTTCGACGAGCCGTGCGTGGCCGTCATCAAGCACGCCAACCCGTGCGGCATCGCCGTGGGCGCCGACAACGCCGAGGCGCACCGCAAGGCGCACGCCAGCGACCCGGTCTCCGCCTTCGGCGGGGTGATCGCCACCAACCGCGAGGTCGGCGCCGAGCTGGCCGGGCAGATCTTCGAGGTCTTCACCGAGGTCGTCGTGGCACCCGGTTTCACCGCCGAGGCCGTCGAGACGCTCTCGCGCAAGAAGAACATCCGGCTGCTGGTGGTGTCCGACCCCGCCGAGGGGGCCCGCCTGGAGACCCGCCAGATTAGCGGCGGCCTGCTGGTCCAGGACACCGACGTCATCGACGCCGAGGGCGACGACCCCGCCACCTGGACGCTGGCCACCGGGGAGCCCGCCGACGCGGCGCTCCTCGCCGACCTCGCCTTCGCCTGGAAGGCCGTGCGCGCGGTCAAGTCCAACGCGATCCTGCTCGCCTCCGACGGGGCGACCGTCGGTGTCGGCATGGGGCAGGTCAACCGGGTGGACTCCGCCGGGCTCGCCGTGTCCCGTGCGGGGGAGCGCGTCCGGGGCTCCGTGGCCGCCAGTGACGCGTTCTTCCCGTTCGCGGACGGGCTGGAGATCCTCACCAAGGCCGGGGTGCGCGCCGTCGTCCAGCCGGGTGGCTCGGTCCGCGACGCCGAGGTGGTCGCCGCCGCCGAGGCGGCCGGGGTCACCATGTACCTGACCGGCACCCGCCACTTCTTCCACTAGGGAGCTACGCATGAGCGCGATCGTTCTTGACGGCAAGGCCACAGCGAAGGCCATCAGGGAGGAGCTGGCGGAGCGGGTCGCCAAGCTGCACGCCAGGGGGGTTGTTCCCGGTCTGGGGACCGTCCTGGTCGGTGACGACCCGGGCAGCCACTCCTACGTGCGCGGCAAGCACCGCGACTGCGCGCAGGTGGGTATCGCGAGCATCCGCCGCGACCTGCCCGCCGACGCCACACAGGTACAGGTGGAGCAGGCCGTCCACGAGCTCAACGAGGACCCGGCCTGTACCGGGTACATCGTGCAGCTGCCCTTGCCTCGGGGGCTGGACGAGAACCGGGTGCTGGGGCTGATCGACCCGGCCAAGGACGCCGACGGTCTCCAGCCGGTCAACCTGGGCAAGCTGGTCCTCATGGAGAAGGCGCCGCTGCCGTGCACCCCGCGCGGCATCGTGGAGCTGCTCAACCGCTACGAGGTGCCGATCAGGGGCGCCGAGGTCGTCGTGGTGGGGCGAGGGGTGACCGTGGGGCGTCCGCTGGGACTGCTGCTCACCCGTCGTTCGGAGAACGCCACCGTCACCCTGTGCCACACGGGCACCCGTGACCTGGCGGAGCACACCCGCCGCGCGGACATCATCGTCGCGGGCGCCGGTGTGCCGGGGCTCATCACGAAGGACATGGTCAAGCCGGGTGCGGCCGTGCTGGACGTGGGTGTCTCACGTACCGAGGAGGGTCTGGTCGGGGACGTCGCCCTGGACGTCCCCGAGGTGGCGGGGTACATGTCGCCCAACCCCGGGGGTGTGGGGCCGATGACCCGGGCCATGCTCCTGGTGAACGTGGTCGAGGCCGCCGAGCGCCAGGCCGGTCTGTAGGGGTTGTTGCTACGAGGGGGCGGTTCCTGCGGGGGCTGCCCCCTTGGGTGGCTCGCTCCCGGTGCCGCCGACGCGGGCGGGGTTCGGAAGGCGCTGAGTCTTATGGCGACTATGGGTCGAACGTTCCCAGTGTCGGTATTTCGAGAAGTTGGGAAATGGGCACTTGCCGCTGGTAAGTTGCCAGGTCGAAGACTCTGCTCCCCGCGCACGCGGGGATGGACCCCGATGGCGCGGCGCCCGCTGACGCGCTTGTTCCTGCTCCCCGCGCACGCAGGGATGGACCCCCCGCCGGGGCCATGCCCCAGGGCCAGGTCGGCTGCTCCCTGCGCACGCGGGGATGGCCCCGACCACGTCCGGGTGCCCATGCCTACCCGGCGCCTGCTCCCCGCGCACGCGGGGAAGGACCCAGCAGGGTGTCCAATCAGGTGTGAGTCGCCACCCCGTCCCCCGCCTCGCAGAGGACCACGCCAATCCGCCCCTGCTCGCCAGTACAACAGGCAAGCCCCGGCTGGGTTGAGTCAGGGCCTGTTGCGTGCCGGGGAGGTCAGCGACCTCGACATGAGCACACGCGGGTGGGTGAGCGCTTGTTCGGTGCGGGGCCTGGAAGCGTGGCGGGGTTCAGCTATCGGGTTGGCGTCAGGCGCTGCCCGTCGTGGCTGCGAACGTGTGGGGTGTTGGGGTCCAGAGCGTCCAGGAGGCGGATCGCGTAGGCCTCGCTCATGCGCTCGGTGACCTCGTCGGGCGTGAGCCAGGCGACCGAGGTCGACTCGGCGGAAGGGCGTTCCGCGCCTCCGGAGGGCTTGCAGCGGAAGACCAGGGCGATGATGCCCTGGGCGGTGTTCTTGTAGACCCCGGTGAGCTGGTCGACCTCGACATGGACGCCGGTCTCCTCCAAGACCTCACGGCATGCCCCTGCCTCCGGGGTCTCGGCGAGTTCCAGGACGCCACCGGGAAGTTCCCACCTTCCGTTGTCCGCACGACGAATCGCGAGAAACCGACCGTCGTCACTGATGACGGCTCCAGCGACGGACACAGAATGCAGCGGCGTTGACGACCGATCCCCAGTGCTGTTACCCATGTACATGAGCATAGGAGGCAGGGAAGGACTATGACGAGCGCTGTAGGGGCAAGATCCGGTAAGCCCCGGTATCTCCAGATCGCGGACGACATCGAGGAGCAGATTAAGAGCGGCCGGTTGGCTCCCGCAGAGGAGGTTCCGAGCGAAACCGCGCTGATGGAACGCTACGGCGTTTCGTCGGGCACGGTCCGTAAGGCGATCGCCCAGCTGCGGACCTGTGGGCTGGTGGAGACGTTCCAGGGCAAGGGTTCCTTCGTCAAGTCCCGGCCTTTGGTCACCCGCAAGTCCTCGGACCGTTTCCGACGCTCGCACCGCAGGGCAGGGAAGGCCGCCTACATTGCTGAGAGTGAGCAGGCCGGAGTGAAGCCCAGTGTCAAGGTCCTCTCCATCGGGCCGGTGACCGCACCCCTTGAGATCGCTGAGCGCCTTGGCGTGGGCAGGGATGACAAGGTCCTCGCCCGCCGACGGCTGTACTTCAGCGACGGCACCCCCACGGAGGAGGCGACGTCGTATCTTCCCTGGCAGGTGGCTCGGGACATCCCCGAGTTGTTTGAGGAGAACCCCGGTGGAGGTGGTATCTACGCGCGTCTGGAGGAGCACGGCCACGAGCTCTCCGAGTACATCGAAACGGTGCGGGCTCGGCTGTCTACCAAGCAGGAGGCGAGCGCGCTGGGCCTGAGTCCGGGTTCCGTGGTCATCCATCTGACGCGCAACGCTGAGACCACGGCGGGGCAGGTGGTCGAGGTGTGCGACACGATCATGGCAGCGGATCAGTTCGTCCTGGACTACCGCATTCCGGCTGGCGACTGATCAGGTAGCCCATCAGGAGCACGTTCTTCGCCCACAGGGTTGACTCATGTATATAAGTGGGGCCGTCTCGAGCGCGTGCTCATATACATGAGTGCATGAGCGAATGTCACATGCCCCGGCGCGGCTCCCCGCGTGGGGATGGCCCAGCAGGTGTTCGATCAGGCGCGAGGCGCCGCCCTGCTCCCCGCCCCGCAGAGGCCCATGACAAAGCGCCCCTGCTCGTCAGTACAACGGGCAGGCCCGACCGGTCTGAGTCAGGGCCTGTTGGGTGCCGGGGCTAGGCACTGTTTTTTGAACGGGTCAGGTCACGGAGCCAGATCCTGATCGAGGCCACCTGCACAGTCCCGTCGAAGATCGCGGCCCGCTTGTCATAGCGGGTCGCGACCGCCC
>NZ_JBEYHA010000033.1:0-60513 GCF_040635075.1 Nocardiopsis sp. NPDC007018 | reverse complement strand
GGAAAGAATTCCCGGTGCTTTTCCTGGCCCGTGTTTCCGTGGGCCTTTCGAAGCAACTCCCTGAGCTTACCTGCTCCGAGCGACTGCTCGAACCACGATGCTGTGGAGAGGGGGTCGATGGTCGCGGCCCGGTTCCGGGCGCGGACCACAGGGGTTTCGCCCGCCGTCCCGCGGCGACCTGTCCGATTGTAGGAGAACCGCGGGCAGACGTCAAGTGAGGACCCGGATCGGTCGCCTTCTCGGCGATCCGGGCCTCGGTCTTTCCCGCGCGCGGGCCTCACACCAGGTGCGCGCCGGTACGTCGGCTGTGCTCAGACATGGTCGGTCATGCCCGATTCACCCTCGGGTCAAACCCGGGGTGGGCCCGGCCGAGGGTCCACGCAGCGACGAGGGCCGGACCCCCACGGGAGTCCGGCCCTCGTCCGCGTCCCGCTCGGCGCTCTCGCTATCCCTTGAGGACAACGCCGCCGATGTTGCGCTTGCCCTTGCGGAGCACGACGAAGCGGTCGGCGAGCACGTCGTCCGCGCCCAGCCGCGCCTCGACGTCGGTGACCTTCACGTTGTTCACGTAGGCCCCGCCCTCCTGGATCGCGCGCCGGGCCGCCGACTTGCTCGGGGTCAGACCGCTGAGGGCGAACAGGTCGGCGACCAGTAGCTCCTCGACGGGACCGTCGACCTCGGCCTTGGGCACCTCGGCGAGAGCCGCGTCCAGGGTGCGGCCGTCGAGCTCCGAGAGGTCGGCCCGCCCGAACAGCGCCAGGCTGGCGTCCTTGACCTTGCGGGTCTCCTCCTCACCGTGAACGAGCGTCGTCAGCGTCTCCGCGAGCGTGCGCTGGGCGGCTCGGGCCTGCGGACGCTCCACGGTCTGGCGCTCCAGGTCCTCGATCTCCTCGCGGGACAGGAAGCTGAACACCTTGAGGTAGCGGACCACGTCCCGGTCGTCGGCGTTGAACCAGAACTGGTAGAAGGCGTAGGGCGAGGTCAGCTCGGGGTCGAGCCAGACCGTGCCGGTCTCGGTCTTGCCGAACTTGGTGCCGTCGGCCTTCGTGAGCAGGTTCGTGGTCAGGGCGTGCGCCTGGCCGTGGGGCTCGTTGCCCTCCATCCGCCGGACGAGGTCCAGGCCCGCGGTGATGTTGCCCCACTGGTCGGAGCCCCCGGTCTGGAGCGTGCACCCGTAGCGGCGGTAGAGCTCGACGTAGTCGTAGGACTGGAGGAGGACGTAGCTGAACTCGGTGTAGCTCATGCCCTCTCCGTCGAGACGGCTCTTGACCGTCTCCCGGGCGAGCATCTGGTTGATGCTGAAGTGCTTGCCCACGTCACGGAGCAGCTCGATCGCGTTGATCTCCCCCAGCCAGTCGCCGTTGTCGGCCAGGACGGCGTCGGTCGGTCCGGCCTGCTCGCCCTCGGGCGCGAACCGCAGGAAGGCCGAGAGCTGGCCGGCGAGGTTGCCGACCCAGCCGCGCACCGTCTCGACCGAGTTCATCTGACGCTCGGCGTTGGGTTTGGGGTCGCCGATGAGCCCCGTGCCGCCGCCGACGAGCGCGATGGGACGGTGTCCGGCCTGCTGGAAGCGGGCCAGGGTGAGGGCCTGGGTGAGGTGGCCGACGTGCAGGCTGCCCGCGGTGGGGTCGAATCCGCAATAGAGGGTGATCGGACCATCGGCCAGCGCCTTGCGGAGTGCGTCAAGGTCGGTCGTCTGCGCGATGAGTCCGCGCCACTGGAGTTCGTCGATGATGTCGATCACTGTGTAGCTCTCTGTTGTGTAGGCGGGCCCTTCGGCCCGATCTGCCTAGCAGTGTAGGGCGGGTGCGCGTGTGGGGCACCCGGTTATCCCTCACACGGCCACGGTAGCGGCCGTGCGTCGGCGCAGTTCACACGGTGGGCGCGTGGTGGCGGCGTTGCCGGGCGGTGGTGGCGCGGGCGGCGTGGTCAGCGACGGGGCACTTGACGCGCTTGGCTAATGTCATTAGCTTTAGGGCTATGGGCATGAGCTGATCGGCTCGGCCACGGAAGAGGGAACCCCACATGCACCACCTCCAGCGCCCGGAGGGGCGAATCGCCTACGACCTCCATGGAGAGGGCGACACCGAAACACTCGTGATCTGCGTTCCCGGGATGTTCGACCACCGGGCCTCCTTCCGGTTCGTCGCCTCGGCGCTCGCCGAGGCCGGACACCGCGTGGCCGTCATGGACCTACGCGGCCACGGAGACAGCGACACCACGTTCGAGAGGTACGACAGCCGGGCGACCGCCGGTGACGTCGTCGCCCTGGCCGAGGAGCTCGGCGCCCTGCGGGTGGTCGTCGCGGGCAATTCGATGGGGGCCGCGGCCGCGACCATCGCGGCCTTGGACCGCCCCGAGCTCGTCGCGGGCGTCGCCCTGCTCGGCCCCTTCCTGCGTCCGGGAGTCCAGAACCTCCTGGAGCGCGCCGCCCTGCGGTTCCTCGTCTCCGGACCCTGGATGTCGTGGGGTCTGACCGCCGTCTACGACTCCCTGCACCAGGGACGCGTCCCCGAAGGGCACCGGGAGCAGAAGGAGCGTGTCCGGGCGATGCTCCGACCTGCCGACCGGCGCGCGGCCGTGGCCCGGACCATCGCGGCTCCCAACGAGACGATCGACGACGCGCGCGGGATGGCCGCACGTGCCGTGGTGGTCATGGGCGAGCTGGACCCCGACTGGAAGGACCCCTGGGCCGAGGCCGACTGGGTGGCCTCCGCAGTGGGAGGCGACGTGGTCATGGTCCCCGAGTGCGGTCACTACGCGCAGTCCCAGCGACCCGACGTGGTCGTCCCGGTGCTGCTCGACCTGGTCGCGAAGGCGGAAGCCGGTGCCTAGGGCGGGGCTGACCCCCTCGGTGGTC
The DNA here is from genome assembly GCF_040635075.1 of Nocardiopsis sp. NPDC007018. Lineage (NCBI taxonomy): Bacteria > Bacillati > Actinomycetota > Actinomycetes > Streptosporangiales > Nocardiopsidaceae > Nocardiopsis > Nocardiopsis sp. NPDC007018. The sequence continues at coordinate 57,653 of NZ_JBEYHA010000033.1, read as the reverse complement.
ACCGCCGACGCCGCCGCGTTCGCCGACGAGCACGGGTTCGAGGCCCTGACCCTGGCCGCGCTGGCCAAGCGGTTGGGGGTGGCCACCCCGAGTCTGTACAAGCACGTCGACGGCTTGGACGGCCTGCGGCGGGCGGTGTCCCTGCTCGCCGTGGCCGAACTCGCCGAGCGCCTACAGGCGTCGGCGGTCGGCCGGTCCGGTCCCGAAGCCCTGCGCGCGGTGTTCGCCTCCTACCGGCGGTACGCGCTGGAGCACCCCGGGCGCTACTCCTCGATCCAACGGTCGCCGTCCCCGTCGGACACCGAGGCGCAGAGGCTCTTCGCGCGTCCCGTCGAGGTGATCACCGCGGTGCTGCGGGGGTTCGCGATCCCCGATGAGCGGATGGTGCACACGATCCGCGCCCTGCGCAGTGCCCTGCACGGGTTCGTCGACCTGGAGACCCGGGGCGGGTTCGGCCTCCCGGAGGACGTCGACGCGAGCTTCGCCCTGCTCACGGACGGCTTCCTCCGTCAGTTGGAACCCGTTCCCGACGGCGGGGGGCCGATCGGGACCGGCGCCTGAGGTCGGGGACGCCCCACGCGGACGTCCTCCCCCGGCCCCGGGGCCCGGTCGCTCGGGGCCCGGCCGCCAGGAAGAACTCACCCCGGACACCGTTACGGACCGGTTCTCCGATGGGTCAAGCTTGAGGGACCCGAACCGGACGACCCGCCCGTGTCGGCAGGCACCACAGTGTTGGAGTTCCCCGATGGCCCAGAAGTCCTCCCCCCGACCCCCCGCCAAGGGCGGGAAGAAGCCCGCCTCACGGCTGACCGCGGTCGTCAGCACCGTCATCGGCGTCGTCGTGCTGGCCGCCTTCGTGTTGCAACAGCTGGGCGTGATCGACCTGGAGTTCGGTGATCCCGCCGATCCGCAGGGCTCCCCCGGAGGGGGTTCCTCCTCGGCGGGCTCCTCCGACGTCGACCAGGCCAGGGAGCGGTTGGAGGAGATCCGGATCGAGGAGGAGGACGACCCGCCCGGGTACGACCGCGCGCTGTTCCCCCACTGGGACTCCGGAGTCCAGGACAACTGCTCCACCCGTCAGGTGGTACTGCTCCGCGACGGCGAGGACGTCCAGACCAACGACAACTGCCAGCCGGTGTCCGGTTCCTGGTACAGCCCCTACGACGGTGAGACCTTCACCGAGGCCCAGGACATCGACATCGACCACATGGTGGCGCTCAAGGAGGGGTGGCGTTCGGGCGCCCACTCCTGGTCGACCGAGGAACGGCAGAAGTTCGCCAACGACCTCGACTCGTCCCAGCTGTGGGCGGTGAGCGCGTCGACCAACCGTGCCAAGGGTGACGCGGACCCCGCGAACTGGCTGCCGCCCCTGGAGTCCTCGCACTGCGACTACGTGGTGTCCTGGATCGAGGTCAAGCACAAGTGGGACCTCACCGCGGACCCCGACGAGGAGGCCGCCCTGCGCGAGGTCCTCGCGGGCTGCTGAACCGGTTCCGACCCGACGGCGGCCCCCGTTGTCCTGGGGGCCGCCGTCTTGTCATGTCGTGCCACCAGGGTCGCCGCCGCGATCGATGGGGCGGCCCCCGCGTCCTTTCGGTCACCCGTGGCCAGGCCCTCGCGAGGGTGGCCGAACGCGGTCCCCGGTTCACGACGCGCGGGGCCCTGGACGCACCCGCCCCGGAAGCTCCCCGCCCCCGGAGGTTCCCCGACCCGGGGCGCCCGGGCACCCCGGGGCCGACCCTAGAGCGGGTTCTCGTGACGCACGCCCCGGGCCGTGGCCAGGAGTTCCTCCTCACCGAGGCGGCCGAAGGGGTCGCGGACCTCGACCGCCACTCCCGGTTCGGGGCTCCAGAAGGCCTCCGAGCCGCCGTGCAGTCCGGCGGTGCCGTTGTTGTCGAACTCCCCGAGCTCCCAGGAGTCCGGGTCGCGCTCGTGGTAGTCCGTGAGGAAGGCGCGGACCGCCTCCAGGTCCGTCAGCCCCTCACCGCGTAGGACCAGGACCTGGAGCAGCACCTCGAAGCCGCCGCCCTCCTTGGCCTGCTCCCAGGCCCTCTGGGTGAAGGAGACCTCCCCCCACTCGTAGGTGAAGTCCGAGGCCGAGGCCTGGGGGCCGACCTGGGCGGGCAGGTGGCCGATGGTGAATCCGTCCAAGGGGCCTCCTCGGGGGCCGACGGCGGACGCGGCCGCCGTGAGAACGAGTACGAGCAACGTGGCGAGGGCCACCGGGGCCCAGCTGGTCAGACGCATGGTCACCTCCGCCGGTGACCTCGGGACCCTCCCGGGTGACCGGTGATTCCATGCTCCGCCGGGCGGACGCCCGGTACCAGGGTGTCCTCGAACCTGTGGATAACTCCGCTCCGACACACCGGAGACCGTGCCCCGGCGCCCCGTGCGTCGCGGTGGCCCCCGGGGACCCCGTGCGTCCGGCTCCGCGCCGCGTCACGGGGTCAGGCCCCCTCGACGTGGTGGTCGTAGAGGAACTCGGCGATGGCCAGGGACGAGGTCGCCGCCGGTGAGGGGGCGTTGCGCACGCACACGACCCGACCGTGGGTGTCCACGTGGAAGTCGTCCAGCAGCTCGCCGTCGCGTCCCAGGGCCTGGGCGCGCACGCCGGCGGGAGCGGGGCGCAGGTCGGCGGCGGTCAGCTCGGGGAGCAGGCGTCGGGCCTGCCCCGCGAACACCGCTCGGGAGGCCGAGACCAGGGTCTCCCTCGCCCCCACCGCCCAGTGCCGCCGGGCCAGCCGCCAGAACCCCGGCCAGGCGAGCGTCTGCGCGAGCTCGCGCGAGCGCAGGTCACGGGCGCGGTATCCCTCGCGGGCCAGGGCGAGGATGGCGTTGGGGCCGGCCATGACCTCGCCGTGTACGTGACGGGTCAGGTGCACGCCCAGGAACGGGTACCGGGGGTCGGGGACCGGGTAGATCAGCCCCCGGACGAGGTCACGACGTTCGGGGACGAGCTCGTGGTAGTGGCCCCGGAAGGGGACGACCCTGGGATCGTCGCCCCCGCCCGCCATACGTGCGAGCCGGTCGCTCTGGAGCCCGCCGCACAGGACCATCCGGTCGAACCGGTGGATGACCCGCTCTCCCCGGGGATCGCCGGTGAGGGCCTCCGCGCCGTCGTGGACCTGACGGATGTCGATGACGGGGGTGTTGAGCAGGACCCGGCCGCCGGAACGGCGCACGTCGTCGGCGATCTGCTCGGCGACCGCGACGAAGTCGGTGATGGCGGTGGCGGGCGAGTGCAGGGCCGCGATCCCGGCGGCGTGGGGTTCGATCTCCCGCAGGCCGTCGGGGCCGAGCCGGGTGACCCCGGGAACACCGTTCTCCCTGGCCCGGGCCTCGATGTCGTCGAGGCGCGCCTCCTCCTCCGCGTTCACCGCGACGAGGAGCTTGCCCGCCTCCTCGTAGGGCAGGCCGTGCTCCGCGCAGTAGTCCCGGAGCAGACCGACCCCCCTGCGGCACAGGGTCGCCTTGAGCGATCCCGGCCGGTAGTAGAGCCCGGCGTGGACGACGCCGCTGTTGTGGCCGGTCTGGTGCGCGGCGACCCGGTTCTCCTTCTCCAGGACGGTGACGCGGGTGCCGGGGCGGTGGAGGGTGATGTGGCGGGCCAGGGCCAGTCCGACGATCCCCGCTCCGATGATGCCGATGTGTTCGGTGCTGCGCATGGGCGCACGCTAGCAAGCGCCCACCCGGCGCTCCGGCACCGGGTGACGAGGAACACCGAGCCCACCGGCCGGGATCACAGCGAACGCAGCCCGACCAGCACGGCGTGCAGGATGTCGTCGCGCCCCAGCGGCCGGGAGGGCCCGCACCTTTGGAGCGCGCCCTCCGCGACCATGTCCGTGACCATCGAGCGCACCTGCCCCATGGGGAGGCCGACCTCGGCGGCCAGCTCGGCCACGGTGCGGGCGCGCACGGCGTGGTGGAGGATCGCCTCGCGCTCGGGACGCAGCCATTCCCGGTGCCCGGGGGTGCGGGCCGCCACGACCAGGGTGAGCAGGTCGAGTTCGGCGGAGGCCGCCGCGGGTTCGGTGAGGGCGGCCCGCTCCGGGGTGCCGACGTCGACGGCGTAGGGACGCAGGAACCGCTCGTTCAGCGCGTCCTCCCCCTCGTCGACGTGTCCGGGACCGCGGTCGGCGGTGCGGTCGGCTGTGCCGTGCTCCGTCAGCCGACGGGCGTGGCGGCCCTCAGCGCTCACTGTGTCCTCCTGGCGGTGTCGGGAAGGGCGCGGTTCCGGGCGGAGCGGAACCGGACGGTTCCTGCTCGCCGGAGTCGCCGAACCGGACGGGCGGCCGGGCTGAGCCGTCGCGGTTCCTCGGTCCCGGGGGGAGGTGGGGGCGCTGCGCCCCGGAGGGGGTGTGCGGCCACCGCGGGTCGGTGGAACCGCCCCGGTGCTGCGGGTTGCGCTGGGGCAGGGGCCCGGCGGGGGCCTGGGGGCCGCTCCTCGGCTGCGGTCCGCTCGCCTGTTGGACGCCCTGCCGGGGCGCGACACCCGTCCGGGGCTGCGGGCCGCTCCTGGGCTGCGGTCCGGTCCGAGCCTGCGGTCCGGTCCGTGGGCTCGGGTCGTGGCGCTCGGGGACCCCCTGCGGTCCGGACCGGCCGAACGGCCCCTGGGCGCCCGTCCCCCGCCCCTGGTCGGCGAGGTGCCCCAGGGCGCCGGGGAAGGCGGGCACCCCTGAGGGGGCGCCGGTGACCGGGACGGGGTTGTCCACGGGCTCCAGCAGGCTGTCCGGGATGAGGGCGGTGGCCAGGGTCCCCCCGTACGGCGAGGGGTGCAGCCACACGCGGATGCCGTGCCGTTCGGCCAGGCGCGCCACGACGAACAGCCCCAGGCGGGGGTCGTCGGGCAGGGCCATGACGTCGAACTCCGGCGGCTGCGTGAGGGTGCGCTCGGCCGCCGCGTACCCCTGTTCGGACATGCCCAGCCCCCGGTCCTCGATCTCCACGACCAGCCCCCCGCCGACCGGGCTGCACCCGACGTCGACGGTGGTTCCGGCCGGGGAGAACTGGGTGGCGTTCTCCACCAGTTCGGCCAGGAGGTGGACGACGTCGGCGACCACCTGCCCGTGCATGAGCACCCTGGGCGCGGAGGTGAGGCGTACGCGCTCGAAGTCCTCGGTCTCGGCGACGGACGCCCGCAGTACGTCGACGAGGGGGCGGGGCTGGCGCCACCGGCGGGCGGACTGGCCGCCTCCCAGGATGATGAGGTTGTCCGCATAGCGGCGGGCCCGGGTGGCCAGGTGGTCCAGGCGGAAGAGCCGGCGCAGCGCCTCGGGGTCCTGTTCCTTGTACTCGATCTCGTCGAGGAGCCGCAGTTGGCGCTGGACCAGGGTCTGGTTGCGGAAGGCGATCCCGAGAAAGGCACGGTTGGCGCCCCGACGGATCTCCGCCTGGCGGACGGCCGCCTCCACCGCGGTGATCTGGGCGGTGTCGAAGGCGTCGGCGACCTGGCCGATCTCGTCGTCGCCCTCCTCGTCCAGGGCGGGGAGCTCGTCGACGACGTCGACCTTGTCGCCCCGCTGGGCCCGCTCGATGATGGCGGGCAGGTCGGCGTCCCGGTCGAGGATCTGTTCGCGCAGGCAGGTGAGGCGTTCGGTGAGACGGCGGGAGGAGCGGCCCACGAGCGCGATGGCAACCACGCCGCCGAGCAGGGTGACAGCCGCGGCGGCCACCCCGAGGGCGACCCGCAGCAGCGCGGCGCTCCAGGCCAGGTCGACGGTGCGTGCGATCTGGGTCCGGGCGATGTCGTCCAGGGAGCTGGCGGCGACGGCCGAGGAGGTGTCCCACTCCTGCGCCTCGATGTCGATGGCGGAGTTCCACTCGGTGAGGGGTGCCTGGCCTGGGGGCAGGTCGTCGCTCTGGGCGACCGGCGGGCGGGTGACGACCCTGCGGCTGAAGCCCTCCGCGCGGGTCCAGGTGTCGTCCTGGGTCAGGGCCTCGTGGGCGGCCCGGACGCTGGGGTGCATGGCGTGGCCGACGGTGTCCAGGGTGGCGCGGTAGGAGGCGGTGAGGAAGGTGAAGTGTGCGGTCTCCTCGTAGGTCATGCGTTCCGCCGCGATGACCCCGGCGAGCAGTGCGTCCGCCGTGGCGTAGTCCTCACGCGCGGCGAGCATCTCCCTGGTCAGGACCGCGTCGGTGAGGTTCTCGCCGCCGTCGGTGGTGTGCAGAAGCGCGATCACGGTGTCGGTGAGGGCGGACAGCAGGTCACCGTAGCCGCCGAGGGCCTCCTCCCGGTTGACGGTGCGCGCGTCGACCATGGTGCGCAGCGCGGCCAGGCGGTCGGGGGCTCCGGAGACCAGGGTGGCGTTGCGGTTCACCTCGGCGTCCCTGCCCCGCTCCATCCTCGTGGCGAGGTCGACGGCCTCGGACAGGGCCGAGTCGGTGGTCTCGCGCTGCTCCAGCAGGTCGTCGGCGCGGGTCGGCTCCCCTCCCCCGTCCTGGACTCCCAGGTGGACCATGGACAGTCGGCGTTCGGCGCGCAGTTCGGTGGCGGCCCTGGACAGGACCTCGGTGCCCTCGCGTGCCTGGCCCACGGCGTTCATGAGCTGCGCGGCCTGCGCGGTTCCCAGCGTGGCCACGATGAGCCAGAGCGCGAGGAAGCACAGGCTCGGGATGAGCACGATCCGGTTGAGCTGCCCGCGGATCGTCCGGTTGGACGCGTGAGTTCTTCGCATGGCCCCTCCAGCCCGTGCGGGTGCCGGGGCGTCCTGAGGAGGAGCCTCGGCGGCTTTCGGTCCTGCCGAGGCTATCGAAAAAACATTGCCGTACGTTGTCAAACGATCACGACTAGTTATAAGTCCTTGTGGGAACCGTGCCCACCGACCCTCCGGACCCAGCGACGCTCCCGTGTAGGAGCAGGTCACACCCGGCGTACGCGACAGGGCCGCCCGGTGGTCCGGGCGGCCCTGTGTGAAGCGGTCCTGGCGGGGCGTGTCGCGGGATCAGGACTCCGGACGGTGACGGGAGCCCACCGGCGCGGGCAGCTCCTCGGCGGTGGGCGGCTGCTCCACCCCCAGCGAGTTGAGCACCTCCGCGTAGCGCAGCGCGGCGATCTTGCCCAGCAGGCTGTCGGCGCCCAGGGGCGCGCCGGGTCGGGCGCCGTGGCGCTCGGCGAGCTCGGCCAGGTACCGGGCCCCGACCTCCGGCCCGAGAGCGCTGGGCGCGACGACGGGACGCTGGCAACCGCCCTGGCGCAGCTGGGAGACGACCTGTTCGACCGAGGCCTCGTTCTCCAGGTCCGCCGGGAGGACCGTCAGCCCGAGCCTGGCCGCGAGCAGCACCGCGGTGACACCGGCGGCGGCCACGGCTTCCTCACCGCCCACGGCACCGACGACGACGCCGTCCGCCATGGTGGTGTTGCGGGCGGTCACGCTGATCAGGCGCATGCGGTCGGCACGGACGAACCCGGCCTCGGCCAGGCGCAGGTGCAGCACCTCGGCGAGCATCGGGTGCGGTCCCAGGCCCTCGGTGACGCGGACGTCGGCGCCCGACTCGGCCACCGCGGCCCGGATCGCCGCGCTGGTGCCCGAGTGCGGCGCGGTGACCAGGGGGACCACGACGCCGGCGAGCGGTCGGCCCTCGGACTTCTCCAGGTCGGCCAGGGCCTCGCCGATACCCAGTTCGTTGCCCTCGGTGTGCCCGAACCTGATGGTGACCTCGGGGCGGTAGGCCCGGACGAGGTCGGCCATTCGGGAACCGATCAACTCACCGTCGGCGTCCCTGGCCTGTTCGGCCGTGCCCGGGACCGCCATGATCAGGGTGGGGGTACCGAACCAGTTGTCGAAGGACAGCGGGTTGCGGTGGCGTCCGGAACGCCGCTTGGGCAGTTCGCGTGGGGGAAGTCGGTCAGAGTTTCGCATACCAGGATTCAGACGAGAAGTGGATGGGGCTCGCTGTCAAAGCGGGTGGTCACTGCCGCGACATTGTAGCGTTCAACACCACATTCACGGGCGTTTCTCCCGAACGTACAACGGACCGACCCGGCTCGGACTGGCGGGGTCACCCGGTCAACCGCTGAGAACCGGACGGCGGCTGTTGATGACGTGGGTCACCAGGCGGACGAGGACGTCCTTGGACGACCCCCGCACCCTGGCGTCCGCCATCAGCAGGGGAACCTCCTCCGGGATGTCCAACGCCTCGCGCACCTCTCCCGCCTCGTAGTGGGCCGCCCCGTCGAACTGGTTGACCGCGACCACGAACGGCACCCCCCGGCGCTCGAAGAAGTCCACCGCGTGGAAGCAGGTGTCCAGTCGGCGCGTGTCGGCGAGCACCACGGCGCCCAGGGCGCCCTCCACCAGCTCGTCCCACATGAACCAGAAGCGGTCCTGTCCGGGGGTGCCGAACAGGTACAGGACGATGTCCTCGTTGATCGTGATCCGGCCGAAGTCCAGTGCCACGGTCGTGGTGGTCTTGTTCTCCACTCCCCCGAGATCGTCGACCCCCTGGCTCGCCTCGGTCATCACCTCCTCGGTGCTGAGCGGGGTGATCTCGCTGACGGAGGCCACCATCGTCGTCTTTCCTGCGCCGAACCCTCCGGCGATGATGATCTTGACCGCTTGGGGTATCGCCTCAGGCGCCTCGCGCGCCGTCTGTGCCCCCGGTCGGATCTCAGAGTCTGCGGATGCCATCGAGTACCGCCTGAAGTACTTTCTTCTCGGGTAGCTGGGTCACGGGCATCGCTGCCCGGGTGTGGACGTCCCCCTGGGCCACCAGGTCTCCGAGGAGGACCTTGACCACCGTCAGGGGGATGTCCAGGCGCGCGGAGATCTCCGCGACCGAAATGGGACGACGGCACAGTGTCAGGATCGCCTGGAGTTCGGGGTCCCGGGGCCGGTCGTCGCGTTCCCGTGCGGCCATGACGATCGTGATCAGGTCCAGCCCGCGGCCCGCGCTGCCGGGCCGCGTCCGGCCCCGCGTCATCGTGTACGGGCGCACCAGCGGGCCGGCCGGGGCGTCGCCAGGGGTGATGCCGGAGGCGGGCCCCTCGGAGGTGGGGTGTCCTCGGCCCCGGTGCCAGGTGGGGTGCGTGCGCCGCGCGGGCCCCGCGCCCTCCTGGTTCCCGGTCACCGGTGGCACGCTCGCCAGCGGCCCGCCGTACTGTTCGCCGGAGGTGTTCACGAGCTCCCTCCTCCCATGGCCGTGAGGTGGCCCGGACGCCGGGGCGGCGCGGTGAGGAACTGGCCCACCCGCTTGACCCGGAGGTTCATCTCGTAGGCGACCAGCCCGACGTCGGCGTCCTCCGTGGCCAGGACGGCCAGGCAGGCCCCGGTACCGGCCGCGGTGACGAACAGGTACGAGTGCTCCATCTCGACCACGGTCTGGCGGACGTCTCCGCCGCCGAAGTGGCGGCCGGTGCCCCGGGCCAGACTCTGGAACGCGGAGGCCACCGCGGAAAGATGCTCGGCGTCGTCCGCGACCAGCCCCCGGGAGCGCCCGAGGAGCAGTCCGTCGGCCGACAGCACGATCGCGTGGCTGGCCCCCACGACACGGTCGACCAGGTCGTCCAGGAGCCAGTCCAGGTTGTCCGCGGCCTTGCTCATGCCCACCATCTCAGTCGCTCTCTCCTGTGTGGTCGTCGGCGCCTGCACCGACCTGGTCATCACTGCTGTGCCGGGGCTTTTCGGGGCCGATCTCCTCGGCTCGGCCGCGTCGTGTTCCGGCGCTGAAGGCGTCCATCATGCGACGTGCCTGTTCGGGACTGCGTTGCGACACCGGTTCGGGTCCGCGCGGGACCGCTCCGGTCGAGGGGTCGTCGCGGAGCTGGGGCGCGAGGTTGGCCTGGCGCCTGCGCCGGGGCAGACCGGCCCGGTCCGGCCCGGCCCCGACCCCGGTGTCGTCCGCGCCGCGGCGGGGCAGGGGCGCGTGGCCGGTGCCCCGGGACCGTTGACGGGGCACCGGTTCGGGGGCGGGTTCGGGTGACAGGTCGGGCACCTGGCGCAGGAGCGGTCCGCCGGGGCCGTGGCCGCCCGAGGGGGTGCCGGGGCCGGGCTCGCCCGACACCGGGACGGGGGGCGGGTCGTCGTGTTCGGGCACCGAGCGCAGGACCGGGCGCGCGTGCCGGGAGCCGCCCTCCGTGGCCAGCAGGTCGGCGGGGTCGTCATGGTCGTGGTCCGCGGTCGGTTCGGGGCGTACGCCGTTGGACCGGGCGAGCACGGCCGCGCGGGGGCGCTCGACCGGCGTTCCCCCGCTGGAGACCACGAGTGCGCCCGGGACGAGCACCACCGCGCGGGTGCCGCCGTAGGGCGAGGGCCGGAGCTGCACGCCGATCTCGTGTTTGAGCGCGAGCCGGGCCACGACGAACAGGCCGAGCCGACCGTCCGTCCCGGGGGTCATGACGTCGAACTCGGGCGCCTCGGACAGCGTGGCGTTGTTCTCCTCCAGGACCTCCTCGGTCATGCCCAGGCCCCGGTCCTCGATCTCGATCACCACGCCCTTGGGGACGTTGTCGGTGGCGATGGTGACGTTGGTGTGGGGCGGCGAGTACGCGGTGGCGTTCTCGACCAGCTCGGCGAGCAGGTGGATGACGTCGGCGACGACCGCGCCCACCAGGGAGAGGTCGGGGACGGAGGTGAGCTCGACCCTGGCGTACTCGTCGGTCTCGGAGATGGCGCCGCGCAGGATGTCCACGAGCGGGACGGGGTGGCGCCAGCGCCGACCGGGCTGGGCACCGCCGAGGATGATGAGGTTCTCGGCGTGGCGGCGCCCCCGGGTCGCGAGGTGGTCGAGTTGGAAGAGGTTCTCCAGCAGGTCCGGGTCCTCCTCCTCGCGCTCGATCCGGTCCAGGAGCTGGAGCTGGCGTTGCACGAGCGACTGGTTGCGGTGGGCGATGCCCAGGAAGACCCGGCTGACTCCCGCGCGGATGTCGGACTGCTTGACGGCGGCTCCCACGGCGGTGCGCTGGGCGATGTTGAAGGCGTCGGCGACCTGGCCGACCTCGTCGGTGCCGTGGTCGAGCTGCTTCATCTCGGTGTCCAGGTCCACGCTCTCGCCCGCCTCCAGTCGGCGCACGATCCTGGGGAGGTCACTGCGGGCGATGCCGAGGGTCTCGGCGCGGAGCCTGGCCAGCCGGTAGGTCAGGCGGCTGGCGGAGCTGGCGGCGACCCCGTAGGCGACGGTTCCGGCGAACAGGGAGGTGATGCCGCCGCCGAGGGCCATCGTGAACATCCACGAACTCGCCTCCTCCGTGGAGGTGACGACGCTGTCCACCCGGTCGGTGGTGACCTCGGCCAACCCGGCGTTGACCTCGTCGGCCGCCGCGCGCCAGTCGCCCAGACCGCCGGGCGGGGCGGGGTCGCGGGTGATCTCCCCGGTGAGGGGGTCGACGCTCACGGGGGCCTCGTGCTGGACCAGGGTGTCGGCGATGCCCATGGCCTCCACCCAGGCGGCGCTGCGGGTGATGCGCTCCACGCGGGCGGCCTCGTCCTCGGCCTCGGTGTCCGACGCGGCCTCGGTGGGCGCGTCGGTGCCGCGGTCGTCGGAGGGCTCTCGCGGGAGCTCCTCCGCGCTCAGGCGGCGGCGCGCGTCTCCGGCGAGGGAGGCGATCTCGGCCTGGTGGGGGCGGGTGAGGTCGTTCTCGGCGAGGGCGGCGGTGATGACGGCGTCGGCGTGGCCGAAGCTCTCCTGGGCCCACAGGAGGTTGTCGGCCTCGGAGGCGGCGTCGGAGACGAGTCCGTCGTCCAGGCCCTGGACGGTGGTCGAGTAGAGGCGGATGCCCTGTTCGATCGCGCCGGAGTAGGTGTCCAGGAGGTCGGCCACCGGGCCCGGGTCGGCGAGGACGTCGGTACGCAGCGCCTGGACGTCCTCCAGTGAGCCGAAGAACGCCAGGGCGAGGGGTTCTGGCTCGTCCGCGCCCCCCTCCAGGGTGTCGCGGACCTGGCGGAGACCGACCAGGGCGGCGTCGGTGGTGCGCGCGGCGTCGACGAGTTCCTGGCGGCTGTCCCCGCCGGGGTCGGTGACGAAGTCGATCCCGAGCCGGCGCTCCTCCTGGAGGGCGGCGAGCGCCTCGGCGAGGTCGGCTCCGGCCCGTCCGTCGGTCACCGAGTGGTGCAGGGAGACCGCCTGGGCGAGGGTGGCCGTGCTGAGCAGGACGAACAACGCGAGGAAGGTGACGGTGGGGATCAGGACGATCCGGTTGAGCTGTGCCCTGATACCGGACCTGTTTCCGGCCCTGGGCCCGCGACCCGTGCTCACTGGCTGACCCACTGCGCTCCTCCCACGGACTCGACGCGGGCACCGGAGACCACGCCTGGTGCGTGCCGGTCCCCGCACGGGTCGTCACGGTACGCGCAGATGGAAACACGTGCGGTGTCCGCAGACTCAGGACGCTACCGCACTCTTCCCCCTGGCGCGTGGGGAATCGGAGATTGGATCGTGCTCGGGACGGGACCTCGGGAACTCCGGCGGCGCGGTGTGTCCTCGCATGTCAGGCGAAGGCGGTGGAAGTCCTGATCCGGAGCGGACCGCGCCCCGGGGACGTAGGGTGCTGCCATGACACAGGAGGACCGGGATCTGGACCGACTGGTGCGGGGGCGCGTCCGGGCGCTCCGACTGGCGCAGGGGTGGTCACTGGAGGAACTGGCGGCGCGGGCCCGGATGAGCCCGTCCACGCTGAGCCGCATCGAGAACGGGCGGCGTCGGCTGGCCCTCGACACCCTGGTCACCCTGGCCCGGGCCCTGGACACCACACTGGACCAGCTGGTGGAGAGCGCCGCGGACGACGTCGTCACCAGCCCGGTCGTGGAGGGCGCCCACGGGCGGCTGCGGTGGCCGGTCAAAGCCCTTCCGGGCATGACCGTCCTGCGCCAGAGGCTGACCGATCCGCCGCCGGACCACCCCTCGCGGATGCGGGCCCATCCGGGCCGGGAGTGGCTGGTGGTGCTGTCCGGTACCGCCGTGCTCCTGCTGGGCGACCGGCGCATCCGGATGGAGGCCAACCAGGCGGCGGAGTTCCCGACGATGCTCCCGCACGCGATCGGAGCCGAGGGAGGGCCGTGCGAGATCCTGGGGATCTTCGACAGTGACGCGCGCCGGGGGCACCAGCGGGGCGAGGACGACCCCGGGGGTTCCGGGGGATAGGCGCGCCCGGGTGTTCTTGCCCGGCGGGCCGCCCGCCGCCGGAGTTTCTTGCCTTGAACGCACAACACCCTGCCATCGGCGCAAGGGCCGTCTAACCTGGCCCCATGACGCACGCACACCGGCACACGCCGCTCACCACCGCGCACGAGGACCACCACGCGGGTCACGGCCAGCAGGGCCAGCAGTGCCAGCAGGGCCACGGAACGGTCCCCGGCGACCCGCACGACCACAACCACGACCACGGCTCACACGACCAGGGACTCATCCTCGATCTCGACGCGCGGGTGATGGCCCGCCGGACCGAGGACGTCATCGACTGGCTGCCGCTGCGCGACGCCCCGGAGCAGATCCTCGACCTCGGCTGCGGCACCGGCGCCGGGACCCTCCCCCTGCTGGACCGCTTCCCCGAGGCGCGCGTGACCGCCGTCGACGCCTCCGCCGAGCACCTCGACCGGCTGCGGGCCAAGGCCCGCGAGGCCGGGACACTGGACCGCGTCCGTACCGTCCTGGCCGATCTCGACGCGGCCGACTGGCCCGACCTCGGCACACCGGACCTGGTGTGGGCCTCGGCGTCCCTGCACCACATGGCCGACCCGGACCTCGCCCTGCGGCGCGTGCGCGACCTGCTCGCACCGAACGGGCTCCTGGCCCTGGTGGAGCTCTCCGGATTCCCCCGCTTCCTTCCCGAGGACGCACCGGAGCGACGCCCTGGCCTGGAGGAGGTGCTGCACTCGGTGAGCGACCGCTGGCACGCCGGACACGTACCGCACCGGGGCGCCGACTGGACCCGGAAACTGTCCGCCGCCGGGTTCGGGATCGAGGCCGAGCGCACGGTGACCGCGACGGTCGAGGGCGCCGGAAACCCGACGGTCGTCGAGTACGCCCTGGCCAGCCTGCGCCGTCTCCGGGAGGGCGTGGCCGACGAACTCTCGGCGGGGGACCTCGCCGCCCTGGACGGGCTCCTGGACACCGACGCCCCGGACGGGATCGCCCACCGGGACGACCTCACCGTGCGCACCACCCGCTCGGTGTGGGCGGCCCGCCGGGCGGACTGAGGCCGTCCGGCGGCCCCCGGGTCAGGCCGTGAAGGCCTTCCGGTGCTCCTCGACGTCGGCGCGGAGCCGGTCGAGCTGCTCGGCCACGCGCACCGGGGCGGTACCGCCCCGGCCCGCGCGGGAGGCCAGGGAGCCCGCCACGGTGAGGACCTCGCGTACGCCCGGGGTGAGGTGCTCGGAGATCCGCGCGAACTCGGCGTCGGAGAGGTCGGGCAGGTCGACGCCGCGCTCCTCGCAGACCCGCACGCAGGTACCGGCGATCTCGTGGGCCTCACGGAAGGGAACCCGCTCGCGGACCAGCCACTCGGCGATGTCGGTGGCCAGGGAGAAGCCCTGCGGCGCCAGCTCGGCCATGCGGTCGGTGTGGAACGTGAGCGTGGCGACCATGCCGGTCATGGCGGGCAACAGCAGGTGCAGGCTGTCGACCGCGTCGAAGACCGGCTCCTTGTCCTCCTGGAGGTCGCGGTTGTAGGCCAGCGGGAGGCCCTTGAGTGTCGTGAGCAGACCGGTGAGGTCGCCCACCAGCCGCCCCGCCTTGCCCCGGGCGAGTTCGGCCACGTCGGGGTTCTTCTTCTGCGGCATGATCGAGGAGCCGGTGGAGAAGGCGTCGTCCAGGGTGATGAAGGAGAACTCCTTCGTCGCCCACAGGATGACCTCCTCGGACAGCCGGGACAGGTCCACACCGATCATGGCGGTGACGAAGGCGAACTCGGCGACCACGTCGCGGGCGGCGGTGCCGTCGATGGAGTTCTCCGAGGAGGCCGGGAAGCCGAGCTCGGCCGCGACCGCCTCGGGGTCCAGCCCCAGTGAGGACCCGGCCAGGGCACCGGACCCGTACGGGGAGACGGCGGCGCGGCGGTCCCAGTCGCGGAGCCGTTCGACGTCGCGGAGCAGCGGCCAGGCGTGCGCCATCAGGTGGTGGGCGAGCAGGACCGGCTGGGCGTGCTGGAGGTGGGTGCGGCCCGGCATGGCGGCGTCCGGGTGGGCCCCGGCCTGGTCGGCGAGGGCGCGCACGAGGTCGAGGAGCTGGTCCGCGATGGCGCGGGCCTCCTCGCGCAGGTACATGCGGACCAGGGTGGCGATCTGGTCGTTGCGGGACCGCCCGGCGCGCAGACGGCCGCCCAGTTCGGGTCCGACCCGCTCGATGAACCCGCGCTCCAGCGCGGTGTGCACGTCCTCGTCCTCCAGGACGGGGGTGAAGTCGCCGGAGGCCACGTCGGTCTCCAGCCGATCCAGCCCCGCGATCATGCGGTCGAGTTCGTCGGCCGTGAGCAGACCGGCCCGGTGGAGGGCGCGGGCGTGGGCGCGCGACCCCGCGATGTCGTGGCGGGCCAGGCGCCAGTCGAAGTGCGTGCTGAGCGAGAGGCGGGCCAGGGCCTGGTCCGGTCCTCCCTCGAAGCGGCCGCCCCACAGGCGCAGGGCCTCGGGCTGGTCGGCCATCGTGGTCTCCTTCGTGACGTTTCGGGTGGTGCGGGACGGCGTCGGTCGCCGTCCGGCGTCGGGTGCGACGGCCCCGGGCCGTCAGGGTCTGCGGTCGGCCAGCCGCAGCAGCGCCGCGGCCAGGTCCTCCCCGCCCTCGGGGTCGCGGGAGATCACCAGAATGGTGTCGTCCCCGGCGATGGTGCCCAGGATGGCGTGGAAGTCCGTGTGGTCGATGGCCGAGGCCAGGTACTGCGCGGCCCCGGGCGGGGTGCGCACGATGACCATGTTGGCGGAGGCCTCGGCGGAGACGAGCAGGTCCTCGGCCAGCCGGGTGAGGCGGGCCCCGGAGACCTGTTCGAGGCTGAGGGTGTCGGGGCGGGTGCGCTGGAGGCGTTCGCCGCCCTCCCCGGGCAGCACGTAGGCCAGGTGACCGTCCGCGGTACGGAGTTTGACCGCGCCCAGCTCGTCCAGGTCCCGGGAGAGGGTGGCCTGGGTGACCTGCACCCCGGCCTGGGAGAGGCGCTTGGCCAGCTCCCCCTGGGACCGGACGTCCTCACGGGTGAGGACGTCCGTGATGCGGGCGTGCCGGGCGGCCTTGGTCATCGGTGCCGGGCCGCTGAGGTCCTGGCTCATCGCGCCACGGGCCCGGAGTCGGGGTCGTCACTGCTCTCCAGCAGGAAGGTGAGCAGGGCCTTCTGGGCGTGGCGTCGGTTCTCGGCCTCGTCCCAGACCAGGCTCTGGGGGCCGTCGGCGACCTCGGCGCTGATCTCCTTGCCCCGGTACGCGGGCAGGCAGTGCAGGACGACGGCCTCGGGGTGCGCGGCCGACATGAGCGCCGCGTCCACGATGTACGGGCGGAAGGGGGCCTCGCGGTCCTCCTTCTGGTCCTCCTGGCCCATGGAGACCCAGGTGTCGGTGGCCACGACGTCGGCGCCCTCGGCCGCCCCGCGCGGGTCGGTGGTGACGGTGACCGAGCCGCCCGTGCCCTCGGCGATCTCCCGGGCCCGGTCCAGCACGGCCGGGTCCGGGTGGAACCCCTCGGGCGCGCCGATCCGCACGTGCATTCCGGCGGTGGCGCAGCCCAGCAGGTAGGAGTGGGACATGTTGTTGGCGCCGTCACCGAGGTAGGCGAGGGTGAGCCCCGACAGCGCGCCCTTGGCCTCGCGGACGGTCTGGAGGTCGGCCAGGATCTGGCAGGGGTGGAACTCGTCGGTGAGCGCGTTGACGACCGGGACGTTCATGTTCCGGGCCAGGTCCTCCACGTCGGACTGAGCGAAGGTGCGCCAGGCGACGGCCGCGACCTGGCGCTCCAGGACGCGGGCGGTGTCGGCCAGGGGCTCGCCCCGGCCCATCTGGGTGCTGCCGGAGTCCAGGACCAGCGGGCTGCCGCCGAGGTCGGCGACGCCCACGGAGAAGGACAGCCGGGTGCGGGTGGAGGGCTTGTCGAAGAGGAGTGCGACGGTGCGCGGCCCGGCCAGGGGGCGGTACGCGAACCGGTCCCGCTTCATCTCGTCGGCCAGGTCCAGGACGCGGGCCTGCTCCTGGGGCGTGAGGTCGTCGTCACGCAGGAAGTGGCGGGTCATGACTGCTGCTCCTTCGCGGCGGCGGCCTCGGCGGCGTCCAGGACGGTGGGTAGGGCCTCGATGAACACGCCGATCTGCTCGGGGGTGATCACCAGGGGCGGGGCGATGCGGATCGCGTCGGGGGCGACCGCGTTGACCAGGAAGCCGCGGACCGCGGCCTGCTCCTGGACGTGCGCGGCGTGCGGCCCGGTGAGCAGGAGCGCGCGCCACAGGCCGCTGCCGCGCTGCCCGGCCAGGAGGGGGTGGTCGATGCCCTCGATCTGTTCGGCCAGCAGGTCGCCCATCACCTTGGTGTGGGCGAGCAGGCCCTCGGACTCGATGGTGTCGATGACGGCGAGCGCGGCGGCGCAGGCCACCGGGTTTCCGCCGAAGGTGGAGCCGTGGTCGCCCTTGTGGAAGGCGTCCGCGAAACGGCCGAAGCCGACGCACGCGCCGATCGGCAGACCTCCGCCCAGTCCCTTGGCGAGGGTGAGCACGTCGGGGCGCACTCCCTCCTCCTGGTGGGCGAACCACTGGCCGGTGCGGCCGATGCCGCTCTGGATCTCGTCGAGCACGAAGGCGGCGCCGGTGCGGTCGCACAGGGCCCGGACCCCGGCGAGGTAGCCCTCGGGGGCGGGGACCACACCGGCCTCGCCCTGGGTGGGCTCGACGAACACGGCCACGCAGTGCTCGTCGACGGCCTCGGTGAGGGCGTCGATGTCCCCGTGGGGCACGAAGCGCACGTCGGTGCCGTAGGGGCCGAAGGGTTCGCGGATGGCGTCCTTGCCGGTGAGGGAGAGGGCTCCGGCGGAACGGCCGTGGAAGCCGCGCTCGGCGGCCACGAAGTAGTGGCGGCCGGTCCCCGCCGCCCGCTTGACGAGCTTGAGCGCGGCCTCGTTGGCCTCGGTTCCGGAGTTGGCGAAGAACACCTTGGCGTCACCGCCGACCAGGTCCACGAGGCGTTCGGCGAGCTGGACCTCGCGTTCGTGCACGAAGAGGTTGCTGGTGTGGGCGAGGGTGGCGGCCTGGTGGGCGACCGCCTTGACCAGGGCCGGGTGCCCGTGTCCGAGGCTGGACACGGCGATGCCCGCGATGAGGTCGAGGTACTGGCGGCCGTCGGCGTCGTAGACCTCGCAGCCGCGCCCGAGGGCCAGGGCCACCGGCGGGACGCCGTAGTTGGGCATGAGCGAGGCGGCGAAGCGCTCCCTCAGGTCGCTGCTGGTCACTGGTGGGCTCCCGGGTTCTGTTCGTGGGTGTACGTGGGGCGCCAGGGGCGCGGGTAGTGGCCGTTCCCGGAGAGGAGTTCGGCCTCCAGCTCCTCGTCGGCGACCATCGTGCCGACGCCGAGGTCGGTGAAGACCTCCAGGAGCAGGGAGTGCGGCACGCGGCCGTCGATGATGTGCGCCTGGGGCACTCCGCCCTCGACCGCCGTCAGGCAGGCCTCCATCTTGGGGAGCATGCCCGAGGAGAGGGAGGGCAGCAGGGCCCGCAGCTCGTCCACGTTGAGGCGGCGGATGAGGTCGGTGTTGGCGGGGAAGTCGGCGAACAGCCCCTCGACGTCGGTGAGCATGATCAGCTTGCTGGCGCCCAGGGCGACGGCGAGCGCGGAGGCCGCGGTGTCGGCGTTGACGTTGTAGACGCCGCCGTCGTCGGCGCGGGCGACGCTGGAGACCACGGGGATGCGGCCGTCCGCGATGAGCGCGGAGACCGCCCCGGGGTTGACCTCGCTGACCTCCCCGACCCGGCCGATGTCGACGGGCTCGCCGTCCACCTCGACGCTCTTGCGTTCGGCGTAGAGGAGGTTGGCGTCCTCGCCCGACATCCCGACCGCGAAGGGGCCGTGCTGGTTGACCAGACCGACGATCTCGCGGTTGACCTGGCCGGTGAGGACCATCCGGACGATGTCCATGGCCTCGTCGGTGGTCACCCGCAGCCCGGCGGTGAAGCTGGACTCCACGCCGGAGCGGTCCAGCATGGCGCTGATCTGCGGTCCGCCGCCGTGGACGACGACGGGGCGCAGCCCCGCGTAGTAGAGGAAGACGATCGACTCCGCGAAGCGGACCCGCAGCTCCTCGCTGACCATCGCGTTGCCGCCGTACTTGACCACGACGGTGCGGCCGTGGAAGCGGGAGAGCCAGGGCAGCGCCTCGATGAGGTGGGCCGCCTTGTCCATGGCCTGGGCCTGGTCCCGGGTGGTGGGTGTGGAGGAGTTCACGAGTGGGCCTGCCTGTCCTGGGGGGCGCCGGTTGCGGAGGTGGGGGGTGCGGGTGCGTCCGCCGCGATCTGCGCGGCGAGTTCCTCGCAGACCCGGGCGAGCAGGAGGGCGACCTCCGGCTCGTCCGCGGTGGCGGGGGCCGCGCCGCTGGCCATCAGCAGGACGGCGTCGTTGGTTCCGGTGAGCGGGGACAGCTCGGTAGCGGCGTCGGCGACCAGGCGCTGGCACTGGGCCGCGCTGAGGTCGGCGTCCGTGGTCAGGACGCACAGGGCTCCGCCCACGGAGGTGTCGGGCCCCTTGGCCATGCCGCCGACGGTGACGCCGCCGCCTCTCCGGAAGGCGAACTTGGCGACGGTGTCGTCGGTGCGGATGGCGTCGGCGGCGGAGAGCCCGCCGCCGCGTGCCGCTTCGGCGAGCGCGTTCGCCACGCCGGTGGAGAGCGCTTCGGCCGGTGGGACCGTGCCGGTGGCGCCCGCGGCGCAGAACACGATCTCGGCGGCGGAGTCGGAGAGCAGGTCGGCGGTGTGCTCGGCCCCGGCGTGGACGGCCAGGAAGTCGGCCGGGCCGGGGGCGGTGTCGGTGTCCCCGGTGGTCAGGACGACGGCGCGGACGCGCCCGCCCGAGACGACCTGCCGGGACCACAGGACGGCGGCGGCGGGTTCGGGGTGGTCGGTGAAGACGGCCCCGGCCGCGCGCGAGGGGCCGTCGTTGACGACGACGGCGGTGTCGCGGACGCGGTCCGCGCCGGTTCCCGCGGTGACTCCGGCGGCGCGGAACCCCTGGGGTGCGGTGACGCTCATGTGGGTCCCCTCCCCCTAGGGCGCGACCGCGGCGAGCGGGAGGCCGGTGGTCTCGGGCAGGCCGAGGGCGAGGTTCGTGCTCTGGACGGCGCCGCCCGCGGTGCCCTTGGTGAGGTTGTCGAGGGCGGCGACCGCGACCATGCGGCCCGCGTCGGCGTCCACGGTGACCTGCACGAGGGTGGTGTTGGCGGCGAGGGTCATGGCGGTGTTGGGCCAGGTGCCCTCGGGGAGCAGGTGGACGAAGGGTTCGTCGGCGTAGGCGGTCTCGTAGGCGGCGCGTACCCGCTCCGCGGTGACTCCCGGCTTCAGGGGCGCGGTGCAGGTGGCGAGGATGCCCCGGGGCAGGGGCGCGAGGACGGGGGTGAAGGAGAGCCGCACGGGTTCGCCGGTGACGGAGGTGAGGTTCTGGATGATCTCGGGGTTGTGCCGGTGGGCGCCGCCGACGCCGTAGGGGCTGAGGGCGCCCATGATCTCGCTGCTGACGAGATGGGGTTTGGCGGCCTTGCCCGCACCCGAGGTGCCGGTGACAGCGACGACGGTGAGGTCGGGCTCGACCAGCTGCTGTGCCAGGCCGGGGAAGAGGCCGAGGGTGGCGACGGTGACGTGGCAGCCGGGAACGGCGACGCGGCGCGCCCCGGTGAGGCGCTCGCGCTGTCCGGGGAGTTCGGGCAGGCCGTAGGGCCAGGTCCCGGCGTGGGGGGTTCCGTAGAAGCGTTCCCAGGCGGCGGCGTCGTCGAGGCGGAAGTCCGCGCCGCAGTCCACGACGAGGACGTCGTCGCCGAGCTGCTGGGCGATGTCGGCGGACTGCCCGTGGGGGAGGGCGAGGAAGACGACGTCGTGGCCGCGCAGCTCCTCGACGGTGGTGGGCGCGAGGACGCGGTCGGCCAGGGGCAGCAGGTGGGGCTGGTGCTGGATCAACGGGGTCCCAGCGTTGCCGCCCGCGGTGACGGCGCCGATCCCGATGTCGGGATGTCCCAGGAGCAGACGCAGCAGCTCGCCCCCGGCGTAGCCGCTGGCTCCGGCGATGGCCGCTGTGTATCCCATGGTGAGACCCTCTCTTCGCGCTTGGACTGAACCATCATGCATGCCAGTGTAATTTTATGCAACTGAGGGCGGAGAGGGAACGGGGCCTCGGCGGCACGGAGGACAGGGGGGAACGGAGCGGGGACGGCGGGGTGCGGGGGCGGCGGGGGCTCGGTCGGAACGCGGTGACCGGGTCAGTTGCCGGGCATACGGGTGGCCAGGTCCGCCAGGCGGGAGGTGTGCCCCTTGCCCTCGGTGCGTGACTCGCGGCGGTCGGCGGTGCGGTACAGCCCGCGCACGACCTGGGTGCCCATCCAGCGCAGCGGCTCGGGCTCCCAACCGCGCACCTCGTGCCCCACCCACGGCAGACGGGTGAGGTCGGTGGTGCGCCCCAGGACCAGGTCGCGCAGAGTGCGCCCGGCCAGGTTGCTGGTGGAGACCCCGCTGCTGGAGTAGCCGCCCGCCCAGCCCAGGCCGGACTCGGCGTCCAGGTTCACGGTCGGGGACCAGTCCCGGGGCACCCCGAGCACACCCGACCACGCGTGCTCGATCGGCGCGTCCGCGACGTCGGGGAAGAGCCCGGTCAGGGAACGCCAGAGCTCGGCGATGGCCTGCGGCGCGGTGGCGCCCTCGTTGTCCTCGGAGGCACCGAAGCGGTGCGGCGCGCCGCGCCCGCCGATGGCGATGCGGTCGTCGGCGGTGCGCTGGGCGTAGACATAGGAGTGGGCGGAGTCGCGCAGGAGCTCGCGACCCTCCCAGCCGATGCGTTCCCACAGGTCCGCGGGGATCGGCTCGGTGACGATCATGGAGGAGTACATCGGGCGCCAGCGACGCCGCTGTCCGCGCAGGGTGGAGGTGAAGCCCTCGGTGGCGCGCAGGACGTGGTCGGCGCGGACGGTGCCGTGCTCGGTGACCACGGACGGCCGCTCGGAACCGGTGCGCGGCCGGATCTCGGTGACCGGGGTGTCCTCGAACAGGTCCACGCCCATCGCTTCGACCACACGGGCCAGGCCGGTGACCAGTTTGGCGGGCTGGACACGGGCGGCGTGCGGGGAGTAGGCGGCCGCGACGGCGCCGTCCACCGCGATCGGGGGCTCGTGGTCCGGGTCCACCATGTGGATGTCGTCCGGCCAGTACCCCCAGTCCTGGAGGTAGTCGATGTGCGCCTGGAGGCGCTCGCGCTGGGCGGCGTTGCCGGCGACCAGCCGCATGCCGCCCTTGACCACGTCCGCCTCGATGCCCTCGGCCTCGGCGACGGAGACCACCTCGTCGACGGTGCTCATCAACGTGCGTTGGAGCGCGATCATGGCGGGCTTGCCGTGTGACCGAGCGTAGTCCTCCTGGGAGCCGGAGAACTCGGCGGACAACCACCCTCCGTTACGCCCGGAGGCGCCGAACCCGGCGAACTCCCGCTCGACCACACAGACACGCAGGTCGGGCTGGTCCTTCTTGAGGTAGTAGGCGGTCCACAGTCCCGTGTAACCGGCCCCGACCACGCAGACGTCGTAGTCGGCGTCGCCCGGCAGGGGGGATCTGCGCTCCGGCAGACCCTCCTCGCGGAACCAGAAGGAGACTCCGCCGTTGGCGAAGCGGGAGGATCGGGGAATGGGCCTCATCTGGGCAGCAGTGGTGAACAGCCTCATTCATTCCCCCCGGAACCTCGGTGCTCCCGACCCACCCCGCGTTGGGTCCCCGAACTCTGGCCAACCTACATGGGAACGAAGGCGCATGGGATGTTTTCAGCACATTCACGTGGATCGGGCCGACGCCGGAGTGGGGATTCGACTACGCAGAGTCCCCACCGGGGCGCGTATCAGTCGCAAGCACTGTCACGGAGCGTACGCGCGATGGTGGCGAGTTGTCGAACCCCCGCCTCCCCCAGCGGCGCGAGCACGTGCTCCCGCAGCCGTTCGACGTGCCGGACCCGGGCCGCGCCGATGAACTCCAGCCCCTGGTCGGTGAGGGTGGCGTAGACGACCCGGCGGTCGGTGGAACAGTTGTGCCGTTCCAGGTAGCCCTCTTTCTCCAGGCGGTCGGCCAGCTTGGTGAACCCGCCCGTGCTGAGACTGACCTCGCGCGCGAGGCGGCTCATCGGCAACTGGTGCCCGGGAGTGCGCTGGAGGCGGATCAACACCTCGAACCAGGGCCCCGCCATGTCCCTGCCGTCCGGGGTGATGCCGTGCAGCAGGCGAGGCTGGATCGCGTTCATCGCCTCGTGCACCAGACCCCAGGCGGTGATCAGGTCGTCGCCGCTGGGTCCGGAGCCACCGGAACCGGCGACCTCGGAGCCGTCCCGTACCGTCGCGTGCTCGTCCCGTGCCGTCATGGTCGTCCCCCGTCGAGTGGTCCGGGGGCACCCACCACACGCACCCCCGAAGAAGTATCTTCCCAGTAAATATTACTGCACGATACCAGCACTCGACAGAGGTTTCCTAGGAAAATAATCAACCCACCGGCGCGTGACGTCCACCGGTGGGTCCTGCCGTACTGCCGTACTGCTGTTGTTCCCTTTTCCGGGGGGAGCCCGGCGGGGCCGGGCTCCCCCCTCGTCAGTGCCGCGCCATGACCGCGTCCAGGGCTCCCCACAGGGTCGAGGTCAGGTGCTCGACCTGCTCCCAGGTGATCACCAGGGGCGGCGACACCAGCAGCGCCCTCGGGATCGGACGGACGATGACACCCCGCATACGGGCCTCGGCGAAGACCTCCGCCGTGGTGACCCCGCGTTCCGCGAGCGCCTCCTCGGTGAGCTCCACCGCGCCCATCACGCCCACCCCGGAGCGGACCTCGGCCACCAGCGGGTGGTCGGCCAACCCCCGCAGCGCGGAGTCCAGGTGGGTCTCCACCTCACGCGAGACCGTGAACAGGTCCTCGCGCTCCAGGATGTCGAGGTTGGCCATGGCCGCGGCGCAGGCCGACGGGTGTCCGGCGTAGGTGGTGCCGTGCAGGAACGGGTTGCCCTCCTGGTTCCAGAAGGGATCGGCCACACGACCGTTGACCATGACCCCGCCCAGCGGCAGGTACCCGCTGGAGACGCCCTTGGCGAACACGATCATGTCCGGGCTCACCCCGAACCGCTCGATCCCGAACCAGTTCCCCAGACGGGCGAACCCGCAGATCACGCTGTCGACGACGAACAGGACTCCGTACTTGCGACAGATCCGTGCCACGTCGGCGAAGTAGTCCTGCTCCGGCAGGAAGACACCGCCCGCCCCGATCACCGGCTCGGCGAAGAAGGCGGCCACCCGGTCCGCCCCGACCCTCAGGATCTCCGCCTCCAGAGCGGCGGCGGAGTCGTGCGGAACCACCGAGGTGTCCTCGATGAGCCTGCCGTAACCGGAGCGGAAGCGCTCCATGCCGATGATGCTCGTGCCGAACCCGTTGAGGCCGTGGTAGCCCCCGGTCCGGCTGATCAGGTGCTGCCGCTCCGGCTGGCCCTGTGTCGCCCAGTACGAGCGCGCCAGCTTCGCGGCGGTGTCGATCGACTCCCCTCCCCCGCAGGTGAGGATGACGCGCGGGTCGTCCATCGGGGCGTGAGCGGCCAGGCGCTCGCTCAGCTCCATCGCGGGTGCGTTGGCGAAGTCCCCGTAGACGGTGTAGGCCTCCAGGGTGCTCATCTGTCGGTGGACCGCGTCCGCGATCTCCGCCCGGCCGTGCCCGACGTTGCAGTACCAGAGACTGGCCGTGCCGTCGAGGTAGCGGTCACCGGACCGGTCCCAGAGCCACACGCCCTCGGCGCGGGCCACCACGAACTCCGGGCCCTTGGCCACGGCGTTCATGTCACAGAAGGTATGCCAGAGGCGGCTGGGCTCCCGGTATTCCTTGGGAGTGAGCGCGGACGAGACAACCGTTTCGGTCATATGGCGACCTCCGAGCCGTGACATGCGCGAGAACGCGCAGCGGAAAACGGATCTGACCCCTCCCTGGGGCGCCCAGGTCGTGGCAGGTACTCGCAGGCTAAGTTCTCAGGCCGCTCCACAGCAAGAGCCAAAACGAGCTTTCATGCCCCGAAACCCAAACTTCATTCCGGCTACCCCCGGCACCTCGCGCTAAAACCCTTACTACGCTGGAAAGACATCCTTCCAATTTTCTTGAAATCCGAACCGTGACACCGCACGTTTCACAACAGCGGTCCTGCCGGCCATGATTCCTGTTCGGCAGTGGTCCGGTTCTCTCCCCCGTGGTAACACACGAAGGCGGGGCGCGTCCTCCCCCTCAGGGAGTACCCGCCCCGCCCTCGCCGTGGCGCCGGCCGGATCAGCCGCGCAGCACCGCGCCCGTGCGCTCGGTGGCCAGGGCGACGGCGGCGTCCCGTGCGGCGCCGGCCTCCTCAGCCGTCAGCGTGCGGTCCTCGGCGCGGAACCGCAGGGCGAAGGCGACGGACCTGCGCCCCTCACCGACCTGCTCGCCCGTGTACACGTCGAACAGCCGCACGCTCTCCAACAGGGGGCCGGCCCCCTCGGCCAGCGCCTCGGTGATCCGGCCCACCGGCACCGAGGCGTCCACGACCAGGGCGACGTCCTGCGTGGCCACCGGGTAGGTCGACACCGTCGGCGCGGGAACCCCGGTGCGGGCGCGCTCGACGCCGTCGAGGTCGATCTCCATGGCGGCGGTGCGCTCCGGAAGACCGAACGCCTTGACGACCCTGGGGTGCAGTTCACCCGCGTGGCCGACGAGCACCCGCTCACCCTCCACCTCCACGAACAGGGCCGCGCAGCGACCGGGGTGCCACGGGGCACGGGCGTCGGCCTCGATCCCGAGGTCCACCCCGGCCACCCGGGCCACGTCGCGGGCGGCCTGGATCGCGTCGGCCCAGGTGGCGGCGCGCCCCTCCCCCCACCAGCCCGCACGCTCGGCGTGACCGGTCAGGACCGCGCCGACCCGGCGCGGCTGCTCGGGCAGGGCGGCGTCGACGAGAGCGAGCTCCTCGACGCTCGGCCCGCGGTCGACCGGCAGGATCGGCGCGCGGGTGGCGCCGGGGACCGGCAGGTAGACCAGACCCGACTCGAACAGGGCGACGTCGGTCATGCCCCGGCCCACGTTGCGGGCCAGCGCCTTGAAGAGCCCCGGCAGGAGGGTGGTCCGCAGCAGCGGCTCCTCCTCGTTGAGCGGGTTGGCCAGGCGCAGACCGGCACGGCGCGGGTCGTCGGCGGCCAGCTGGAGGCCGTCGAGGTCGCGCTCGGCCGTGAACGGGTACGACAGCACCTCGTTGAAGCCGGTGTCGGCCAGGACGCGGCCGACCGCGCGGCGCAGACGCTGGCTGGAGGTCAGGCCCCGCCCGGAGCCGCTGGGACGGATCGAGGGGATGTTCTCGTACCCCTCGAAGCGGATGATCTCCTCGGCGAGGTCGTTGGGGTCGGTGATGTCGGGACGCCAGGTGGGCGGTGTGACCCGCAGCAGGTCCCCGTCGGTCTCGACGTCGCAGCCGACGGCGCGCAGCCACCGCTCGCTGGTGCCCTCCGGGTAGTCCACCCCGGCCACGCTCGCGGCGTGGGAGGCCCGGACGACGATCGGCTGACGTGACACGGCGGCGTCGACGACCGTGTAGGCGGTCTCCACCGAGGCTCCTCCGAGCTCGGCGAGCAGGTTCACGGCACGGGTGGCCGCGACCAGCTGGGCGGCGGAGTCGATACCGCGCTCGAAGCGCCGCGAGGCCTCCGAGGACAGCTGGTGGCGGCGGGAGGCGCGGGCCACGCTCATGGCGTCGAAGTGCGCGGCCTCCACCAGCACGTTGGTGGACTCCGGCCCGATCTCGGTGTCGAGGCCACCCATCACTCCGGCGACCGCCTGGGCGCCGGAGTCGTCGGCGATGACGATGTCGTCAGCGTCCAGGGAGCGCTGGACGTGGTCGAGGGTCTCCAGCTTCTCCCCCGCCTCGGCCTGCCGGACACGGATCGCGCCGTTCACGCGGTCGCGGTCCCAGGCGTGCAGCGGCTGACCGAGTTCGAGCATCACGTAGTTGGTGACGTCCACGGCCAGGGAGACGGGGCGGACCCCGCTCTGGTGCAGGCGGCGCCGCATCCACAGCGGCGTGGGAGCCTGCGGGTCGAAGCCGGTGGCGCCGCGCAGCACGAGGCGGTCGCAGCGCTGCGGGTCCTCGATCGAACCGGGGTGACCGGGGCCGGAGGGCGCGGCCACGGCGGCGTCGGCGGGGTCGAGCAGGGCGACCCCGTACAGGGCGGCGACGTCGCGTGCCACGCCCCGCATGGACAACGCGTACCCGCGGTCCGGGGTGACGGCGATGTCGAGGACGTCCTCACGCAGGCCGAGCACGCCGATGGCGTCGGTACCGGTCGCTGCGAAGCCCTCCGGGAGCACGACGATTCCGTCGTGGTCCTCCCACAGGCCGAGCTCGGTGGCCGAGCAGATCATGCCCGCCGACATCTTCCCGTAGGTCTTGCGGGCACCGATGCGGAACCCGCCGGGGAGTTCGGCTCCGGGCAGGGAGACGACGACGAGGTCGCCCTCGGAGAAGTTGCGGGCGCCGCAGACGATCTCCTGCGGCTCACCGGTGCCGTTGGCCTCCCCCACGTCCACGCGGCAGTGGCGGATGGGCTTCTTGAAGCCGGTCAGCTCCTCGATCTCCAGCACGCGGCCGAAGACGATGGGGCCGGTCAGGTCGGAGCCGAGCTCGTCGACGGTCTCGACCTCCAGCCCGGCCAGGGTCAGCCGGGAGGCGAGGTCACGGGCGGAGACGTCGGCCGGAAGCTCGACGTACTCACGCAGCCAGGTCAGGGGGACGCGCATCAGTTCTCACTCCCGAAGGCCGAGGTGAAGCGGATGTCGCCCTCGACCATGTCGTGCATGTCGCGCACTCCGTGCGCGAACATCAGTGTCCGTTCGATTCCCAGGCCGAAGGCCCAGCCGCTGTACACCTGCGGGTCCACCCCGGCGGCGGTGAGCACGCGCGGGTTGACCACACCGCAGCCGCCGATCTCGATCCAGCCCTCGCTGGAGCAGGTGCGGCAGGGCCGGTCGGGGTCGCCCACCGAGGCGCCCCGGCACACGAAGCACTCGATGTCCACCTCGGCGGAGGGTTCGGTGAACGGGAAGTAGGAGGCCCGGAACCGGGTCCGCAGGCCCTCGCCGAAGACCGACTCGACGAAGGCGTCGATGGCGCCGCGCAGGTGCGCCAGGGTGATTCCCTTGTCGACGACCAGGCCCTCCAGCTGGTGGAAGACCGGGCTGTGGGTGGCGTCGAGCTCGTCCGTGCGGAAGGTCTTGCCGGGAGCGACCACGTACACCGGCAGTTCGCGTGAGAGCAGCGCGCGGATCTGGACCGGGGAGGTGTGGGTACGCATGACCAGGCCGGACTCGCCGCCGTCGGGGCCCTCGACGAAGAAGGTGTCCTGCATGCTGCGCGCCGGGTGGTCGGGCTGGAAGTTGAGGGCGTCGAAGTTGAACCACTCCGCCTCCACCTCCGGGCCCTCCGCGACCTCGAAGCCCATGCCGACGAAGACGTCGGTCATGCGCTCGGCGACGGTGGTCAGCGGGTGGCGGGCGCCCCGGGGCGTACGGTCCCAGGGCAGGGTGACGTCCACGCGCTCCTCCACCAGGACGCGCTCGTCGCGCTCGGCCTCCAGGACCGCCTGGCGGGCCTTGAGGGCCTGACCGACGTCGCGCCGGGCGCCGCCGACGCGCTTGCCCGCGTCGGCCTTGGCGGCCGGGGGGAGAGCGCCGATCTCCCGGTTGGCCAGGGCCAGCGGGGAGCGGTCCGAGGCGTGCGCGAGCCGGACCTCCTTGAGTTCGGCGAGGTCGGCGGCGGCCTCGATCGCGGCCAGCGCCTCCTCGCGCATGCGGGCGACCTCGTCGGGGTGCAGGGAGGTCACCTCGACGGGGTCGAAGGAATTGTTCGGTGCAGACATGGTTGGTTGCCTCGCCGTCACCGGTCCCCCGCGGAGCGGGGACCGGCACGGCAGTCACGGTCCGCACAGGGGCGGACGAAGCCGACAGGAAATGCACAGGCGGTGTCGGGCAGCCCGGGAAGGTCCGTCGCGGGGTCCGGGACGTGCCGCGTGCGCCCACCGGAGGGCCGAGGGGTCTGAGGGCTCAGACGAACTCGGGGGTCCCGGCGGGCACGGTAAATCGGAACTCGGCGCCGCCGTTGGGGGCGCGTCCGACGGTGATCGTGCCGCCGTGGGCCTCGACGAGACCCTTGACGATGAACAGTCCGAGGCCGGTTCCGCCACGGCGCTTCCCGCGCCAGAACTGACGGAAGACGCGCGGAACGGTCTCGGGTGCTATGCCCTGGCCCTCGTCGCGCACCGACACCGCTGCTCCTCCTTCACACGGCTCGATCACGACACTGACAGTACCAGCGCCGTGCCGCACCCCGTTTTCCACGAGGTTGCCGAGGATCTGCTCCAGCTTGTCGGCGTCCAGCCACATCTGCGGAAGCTCGCCGCGCGTCTCGACGCGGAAGCGGTCCTCGGCGTAGCCCGAGGCCACCCGGCCCGCGACCATGCGGCGCACCGTGGTGGGCAGGTCGACGACCTGGCGGCGCACCTCCAGCCGTCCGGACTCGATCCGGGAGACGTCCAGGAGGTCGTGGATGAGCCGGGTGACGCGGTCGGCGTCGGCGTTGACGGTCTCCAGCATGAACAGCTTCTGCTTGTCGGTGAGCCGTTCCCACTTGCTGAGGAGGGTGGAGGTGAAGCCCTTGACGCTGGTGAGCGGCGAGCGCAGTTCGTGCGCGACCTCCGAGACGAGGTCGGCCCGGGAGCGCTCGGCCCGCGCCGAGGCGTCCCTGAGGGTGAGGACCAGGCGGACGAGGTCACCGCCGGGGCGGGCGCGCACGTAGCGGGCGGAGACGAGGATCTCCCGGTCGTCGGGCAGGCAGAGCATGCGCTCGGGCTGTCGGGTGCGTTCGCGGTCCCCGCCGTAGGGGTCGCTGGACTCCCACCAGTTGTTGCCGTCGAGCCCGTTCAGCGGAAGGGCGAGGCGGAAGTCGCGGCCGATCGCGGAGGTCGCGGGGACCCCGGTCAGCTGCGCGGCGAGCGAGTTGAACAGGACGACCCTGCCGCCGGCGTCGGCGACGACGACCCCGTCAGGCAGGTCGTCGGCGCGCAGCGGCGGACCGTCCGCCCCGGCCGACGCGGTGTCCACGTCCCTGAGGGCCGACGCGGTGGGGCGCCGTCGCCCGGGACGCGCGTCCGGCTCCGGAGCGGCCTCCCGTCCGACGGTGGAGTCCACGGGTGGTTCGGACCCGGGTACCGGGCCCTCGGGGGGTCGCGCCGCCGCACCGTCGGAGTCCTCCGCCGGTTGGCCCACCTGTCGGCCGCTGCCCACGCCTCTCCCCGCTCCCCTCCGAAGGTCCGCGACCACAGGACTCCTGGGTCGGGATCGCTGTCCGGTCGTGTCCGCTGTCGCGCTCCCCCGGACACCACCGCAGATCTACCCTGCACTCCCACCCGATACGCCTGGTGACCCGGGATACGGCGTCACCCGGAGCCCGCGGGGCGGCGGTCCGTCCGCTTCCGGCACCGTCCGGCGGTCGGCCGGGTGTCGGTCTCGGGGCCGACCGTCGACGTGTCCGAGCCTCGCGTGCTCACACCCTGTCGTCGGACCGACCGTGTCATCGCGGACACGCACACCGCCCCACCCGTGGCACGGGTCGGATGGGGGTGGGCCAGCGGGATGCGCGTGAACCACCGTCGTACTGGCCCGACCCTATCGACACTCGAACCCCGTGCACGTGCATTTCGGGTGGTTGGGAGAACCTGTTACCGAGCGTGTACACCACCGGTCGCTCCACCCCGGGTCAGCCGCCTGATCATGACGCGGAGTGACGACCCGAGGGTGCGGACGCCACGCCGGAGGGCGCCGACGACCCGCGGCAGGGGACGGTCCCGGCCCGGCTCGGCCACCCGAGGGGAGGCCGCTGCGGTCGTGGCCGGATACGGGCTTTCGGGCCCGCCGTAGGAGGCGCGGGCCGTCCGGTCGGCCCGGGACGCGCTCAGGCGCGGCGCTGCTGGCGCGCGGTGGTGTACAGGCACACCGCCGCCGCCGTGGCCAGGTTCAGGCTCTCGGCCGCGCCGTAGATCGGGACGCTGACCGCGCCGTCGGTCAGCTGCACGATCTCCTCCGGCAGGCCCCAGGCCTCGTTGCCGAAGACCCAGCCCACGGGGCCGTCCAGGTCGCCGTCGTCGGCCAGCTGGTGCAGGTCGCGCTCACCGCCGCCGTCCGCGGCCCAGGCCCGGGCCCCGGCGCCGTGCAGGAAGTCCACCGCACGGGCCACCGGCACCCCCACCACCACGGGCAGGTGGAACAGGCTTCCGGCGGAGGCGCGCACGCACTTGCCGTTGTAGGGGTCCACCGAGGCGTCGGTGAAGATGACGACGTCGGCACCGGCCGCGTCGGCGGTGCGCAGGACCGTCCCGGCGTTGCCGGGGTCGCGCACGTGGGAGAGGACGACGGCCAGTCGCACGTCGGAGACGCTCTCCAAGGGGACGTCGACGAACTCGCAGACCGCGATGACCCCCTGCGGGGTGATGGTCTGCGCCAGTTCGGACATCACGTCGAGACTGACCCGGTGGGTGGGCACGCCCGCGGTGTGGGCGGCGTCCATCAGGTCGATGTGGCGCTGCATGGCCTCCGCCGTGGCGTAGACCTCGACGACGCCGTGGGCGGTCCCGTTGTAGGGGGACCGCCCGTCGCCGCCGTTGACGGCGGCCAGGGCCTCCCGTACGGCCTGCGGCCCCTCCGCGAGGAAGCGCCGTTCACGCTGACGGAAGGTGCGCTTGGCGAGCCGCCGAACCCCCTTGATCCTGGGTGACCGGACACTCGTGAACTCGTGGCTCGCCATCGCTACCCGTCTGCTTCTTCCGGCTGCCCGTTAGGCCGCGGCGGTGGCGGGGAGGGCCTGCTTGGCCTTCTCCACGAGCACGGCGAAGGCGGCCTCGTCGTTGACGGCCAGCTCGGCCAGCATGCGACGGTCGACCTCGATCTCGGCCAGCTTCAGACCCTGGATGAGACGGTTGTAGGTCAGGCCGTGCGCGCGGGAGGCGGCGTTGATGCGCTGAATCCACAGACGACGGAACTGCCCCTTGCGGTCCTTGCGGTCCCGGTAGGAGTAGGTCATCGAGTGGAGCATCTGCTCCTTGGCCTTGCGGTACAGGCGCGAGCGCTGCCCGCGGTAACCACTGGCCCGGTCGAGAACGACCTTGCGCTTCTTCTTGGCGTTGAGAGCCCGCTTCACGCGTGCCACAGTGACTCCCTCATTGGTTCTTCCGGCGCGCACGGCGCGCCGACCGGTCCGGCCAGGACGCACCCAGCGACCGTGTTCGCTTCAGGTGGTGGTCCCCCTGGCGCCTCAGCGCGCCGACGGGGTCGGGCGCACGGGCTGGCCGAGGAGGACGGAAGGTGCTCCGGTGCTACATGCCCAGGAGCTTCTTGATGTTCTTGGTGTCGGCCGGAGCGAGCTCGGCCTCCGTGCCCAGCTTGCGCTTGCGCTTGGAGGTCTTGTGCTCAAGGATGTGGTTCTTGTTGGCACGGCGGCGCATGATCTTGCCGGAACCGGTGACCTTGAAACGGTCCTTGGCTCCACTGTGGGACTTGTTCTTCGGCATGTCGCCGTCGTCTCCTACTCCGTCGGCGCGGTACCCGCACAGGATGCGGACACCGCGAATGTTCCGCCACTACGGCGGGGTCCCGTCGCACACCGGTGCATCACGGACTGGTCGGGCGCAGCCCACCCCACCACCCGGTCGTCGCCTTGACGGCGCCCGGGCGGTGGGGGACTTCCCCTGGCGCCTTACGCCTGGTCGCGCTCGTCGCGGCGGGTCTTGTCCCCCGCCGCCGCACGGGCCTCGGCCTTGTGCTCGGAACGCCGCTTGTGCGGACCGATCACCATGACCATGTTGCGGCCGTCCTGCTTGGGCTGGGACTCGACCGTGCCGAGATCCCGGACGTCCTCGGCAAGACGCGCCAGCAGCCTGCGCCCGAGCTCGGGCCTGGACTGCTCGCGGCCACGGAACATGATCGTCACCTTGACCTTGTCCCCGCTCTTGAGGAACCGGACGACGTGACCCTTCTTGGTCTCGTAGTCGTGCGGGTCGATCTTCGGGCGGAGCTTGATCTCCTTGATGATCGTGTTCGACTGGTTCTTGCGCGACTCACGGGCCTTGACCGCGGACTCGTACTTGAACTTGCCGTAGTCCATCAGCTTCGCGACCGGCGGGCGCGCGGTCGGCGCGACCTCGACGAGGTCGAGGTCCGACTCCTGGGCCAGACGCAGCGCGTCCTGCACGGAGACGATTCCGACCTGCTCACCGTTGGGTCCGACGAGTCGGACCTCGGGCACCCGGATACGGTCATTGATGCGGGGCTCTGTGCTGATGAGACCCCTCCCTAGCTTTCTCGGATTACCTGGGACCGGCCGTCCACCCTGGGGTGGTCGGCCTGTTCGACCGGGTCGCCCGTGCTTGTTCAGGCCACCCGCCCGCGTTGGGGTCTCACCAGAAACGAGAAACCCCGCCAGCGTGTGCAAGCGGGGCGATCCGACCGGATGTTCACGACGGAGCCGCACACCGGGCCGCCGGAACCCGTACACGGGTGCCCGACGATCACGGGGCGGTGTGCCCGTCGTCTGACCGGAACCCACACGGACGGAGTCCGGTAGGTGGGAGGATCATCTCCGCTTGCGGCTCCGGTGTGTCGGACACACCGGACCAAGTCGATGGCTCCCACTATACAGGGCCCGGCGACCACACGGCCACCGCGCCCCGTGCGTCAGCTCCCGGGGCGGGCGGAGCGCCGGAGCAGCTCCGCCTCCCCGGCTGCCCGCATGGCCTCCACCGGGGCCTTGTCGACCCCCGTCATCAGCCGGACCTGCGCCGCGGCCTGGTGCAGGAGCATGGGGAACCCGCCGACCACGCGCCCGCCACGGCGGGCGACCGCCGCGGCGACGGCGGTGGGCCAGGGGTCGTAGACCACGTCGAACAGGTCGGCGCGAGAGGCCGCGACGCGCTCGGCCCACCCGTCCGTGGCCCCCGAGGGCAGGGTGGAGACCACCAGGTCGACGTCCAGGTGGCGGTCGATCTCCGCCAGCGGGGCCACACGGACCGGCCTGCGGAGCCGCTCGGCGGCGGACGTGACCTCACCGGTCCGCCCGGTGTCACGGGCCAGGACGGTGACCGGACCGGTCGCACCCAGTTCCCTCAGGGCGGCCAGGGCCGAGGCCGCGGTGGCCCCGGCGCCCAGCACGACCGTGCTCGCGGGGACCGGCACGCCCGCCTCGGTCAGCGCGGTCGCGATCCCTTCGACGTCGGTGTTGGCGGCCGCCCACCCCGCCGCGCTCCGGACCAGCGTGTTGGCTCCGCCGACCTCCCTGGCGAGGGAGGAGACCTCCCCGGCCAGGTCCATGGCCCGGCGCTTGAGCGGCATGGTCAGGGACAGCCCGGCCCACTCGGACCGGTCCAGACCCTTGAGGAAGGGCGCGAGCCCCTCCTCGTCGCACTCGAACCGGCCGTAGGACCACTCCCCGAGGCCCAGGGCCGCGTAGGCGGCCGTGTGCAGGACCGGCGAGAGGGAGTGGGCCACCGGCGAGCCCAGGACCGCGGCGCGTGTCACTCGCCGTCCCCTCCGCTGCCGCCGCCCCAGGTCTCCTGGAAGCGCTCCTTGAGGACCTCGAACTCCGCGTGGGTCTCGGCGAACTCGGTGACGCCGTTGTCCGGGTCGGTGGCCACGAAGTACAGCCACTCGCCCTCCTCCGGGTCCAGGGCCGCCTCGATGGCCTCCTGGCCGGGGGCCACGAACGGTCCGGGGATGAGACCGGTGCTGAAGTAGGTGTCGAACCCGCTGGTGTCGTCCCGGCACCGGGCCAGCTGATCGTTGTTGAGCGCGATGCCGTACTCGCCGATGGCGAAGAAGCAGGTGCTGTCCATCTGGAGCGGCATGTCGATGTCCAGGCGGTTGTGCACCACCCGCGAGATCTTCGGCATGTCCTCGCTGCGGCCGCTCTCGGCCTGCACGATGGACGCGATCGCCATGATCTCGTTCGCGTCGTAGCCGATGTCCGCGGCCCGTTCCTCCAGGTTCGACTCCTCGGCGACCCGCTTGTGCTGGGTGATCATCGTGCGCAGCATCGACAGGGCGTCGGTGTCCGGCTCGAAGCGGTAGGTGGAGGGGAACAGGTACCCGGCCGGTCCCTCGGTCGCGTAGTCGGGGAGGTTGAGGTCCTCGGTACTGCCGTAGGCCTCCTCCAGCTCCTCCAACGGAACGCCCAGTTCCTCGGAGACCATCTGGAGCACCTGTTCGGAACGCAGGCCCTCGCGGATGGTCACCCGCCCGCCGAGCCGGTTGTCCGGGTCGAACAGGGCGGCGACCGCGCTCTCACCGCTCATGCCCTCGGCAAGGGAGTAGGTGCCGGGCACCAGGCCCTCCGAGCCGAGGGCATTGGTGAAGGCCCGCACACTGGCGACCACGCCCTGGTCCACGAGGCTCTGCGCGATGGCGGTACCGCTCTCGCCCTCGGCGATACGGAAGACGACCTCGCCCTCGCCGTCGCCGGAGAAGTCCGGCGGGAAGACGTAGGCGCGCGCGACCCCGTAGCCTCCGCCCGCCACGACGAGCAGCAGGACGAGGGCGAGCACGACCACCATGCCCTTGCTCTTCCGGCGCTTCTTCGGTTTGCCCTTGTTGAGCCGGGCCGCCTGCGCGGCCTTGGCACGTTTGGCGCGCTTGCGGTTGGCGCGGCTGTTGCCGTAGGTGGCGGCGATGTCCTCGAGGCTGTCCTCTTCGTAGAGGTCCTCCTCGGGCTCCTCCTCCACCTCGGGTTCGGGTTCGGGCTCGGCGCGGCGGCCGCGCCTGGACCTGCGGCGGCCGCGACGTCCCTTGGGCTCCTCGTCCTCGGGTTCCTGTGCGAGGAAGGAGCCGGTGTCCGTGAGGTGTTCCTCGTCCTCGTCCAGGTGGGAGAGCTCCGCGAAGGCCCCGGTGTCGGTGACCGGTGCGGTCGCGAACGCGCCGGTGTCCTCGGGCTCCTCCTCGACGCGCGAACGACGGCGGCCCCGACGCCCCGACGGCGCCTCCGGCTCCGGCTCCGGCTCGGGCTCGGGTTCCGGGGCCCGGAAGGCACCGGTGTCCTCCGGCTCCGGCTCCGCCCGACGCGAACGACGGCGGCCGCGACGCCCCGCGGGCTCCTCCGGCTCGGGCTCCCGGGACCGGAACGCACCGGTGTCGCCCTGGGGCTCGGGCGGGGTCTCCTGGGCACGCCGACGCCGGCCCCGACGGCTCTGCGGTTCCTCTACGGGGGGCTCGGCGCCGAAGGCGTCGGACTCCTCGGCGTCGTCGCCCCAGAAGGCGGAACGCGGTTCCTCGGGCTGCTCCGCGCGGGCGCGCCGGGCCCGGCGCGGGGGCTGTTCCCGGGCGGGCGGTTCGGCGTCGGCAGGGGCGCCCGCAGGAGCGCGCGAGGCGCTCTGGGCACCGCCGAGGTTGGCCAGGGCCGCCAGGGCGTCCTGCGTCGCGTCGGGACCCGGGCGCTGCTGGCCTCCGGTGTCGGGCGGTGACGCCTGGGCGGGCCGCCCCGGGGCCTGGCCGCCGCGCGCGGCGCGCCCCCCTCGCAGGGCGTCGGCCGCGCCGAACCGGCGTGGAGGGGCCGCGTGCGGGTCGTCGTTCCACGGGGTCTCGTCGGCGGGCGGCTCGGCCCTGCGTCGGCGTCCCGGGGCGGGCCGCCCCGGGGCCTGGCCGCCGTACCCGCCGGTGTGCCCGAACTCACCCGTCCCCGGCTCCTCGGCCCGGGTGTTGGGTCCGGGTTCGGGGCGTGCGCGGCGACCGCGCGAGGGCGGTTGCGCGGGAAGGGGGTCGGACAGCGGGTCGTAGTCGTAGCCGCCCTCGCGGTCGGCGCGTCCACGGCGGGGATCGGGGTAGTCATCCCTGTCGGTCATGAATCTCCCTGGCTTGCACGGACGATCTCGCCCGGGGGATGGCCTGTCGACCGTTCCTGGTCCAAGGCGCTCTGCAAGAGCACGGTGGCGGCCGCCTGGTCGATGACCGAGCGGCGGGCCCTGCCGCCCCTGGCCCCCTTCTTCCCGAAGGAGGCGCCCGAGAGCAACTGCCCCTGCGCGGTCACCGTGGTGAGGCGTTCGTCCACGAGCCGGACGGGGACCGGGTCGAGGAGTCGGGCGAGGGTGTTCGCGAACTCGCGGGCGGAGCGGGCCGCCGGTCCCTCCTGGCCGGACAGGGAGGCGGGGTAGCCCACGACGACCTCGCGGGCCTCCTTCTCCAGCACGAGGAGGGCGATGCGCTGGACGTCGCCCCTGCCCCTCGGGACCGTTTCGACCGGGCTGGCCA
The DNA here is from genome assembly GCF_040635075.1 of Nocardiopsis sp. NPDC007018. Classification (NCBI taxonomy): domain Bacteria; kingdom Bacillati; phylum Actinomycetota; class Actinomycetes; order Streptosporangiales; family Nocardiopsidaceae; genus Nocardiopsis; species Nocardiopsis sp. NPDC007018. The sequence goes on along the minus strand of NZ_JBEYHA010000033.1, from coordinate 20,218 downwards.
GTACGCCGCTCGGGTCGCTGGCGGCGACGCCGATACGCGCGTTGCCCGGATCGATGGCCAGGCGCACACCGTGTCTCACGAGGTCGCCTCCTCCTGTGTGGGGGCGCTGCTCGCACGGGCCGTACCGTCGACGGCACAGCACCGTTGTCGGGAAATCCTCAACACGGTGGTCCTGTTCATCAGCTGGATCGCGGGAATCTCCGCGCAGACAGCCATGTGATCGGCTGTGACGCGCCACAGTATGCCCGATTCGCAGACGGTACGCAGCTTCACCCGGGCAACCCGCACCGGCTCGTCCGGTCCCGGTGTCCGGGGCCCCGCGCGGGTCGTGCCGGTGGGTGGCGGTGGACGCCCCCGCGATCCGAGTCTAGGTCACCGTGGTCGCGCGAGGCGTGTGGACGGACGGTGTCGGGCCCTCGCGCCCACGGTGCGGCGGCGCGCCCCCGCACCGGTCGGCGGCGCGACGTCGGCTTGGTCACACGCGAGGCACCGTCGGAACGGTGCGCCGCAGGGGGCGGACGACGCGGTCCTGTGTGCGGGGGGCGGGCGGACCGCGCTCCGTGTCCACCAGAGGCACGGAGCGCGGTCGGACGGCCGTCGCGGGTACCTAGGCGCCCGCGACACGCGCCTCCACGGCGCGCAGGGCCTCGTCCACCCTGGTCGCGTCGGTACCGCCGCCCTGGGCGATGTCGGGCTTGCCGCCGCCACCGCCGCCGAGGGCGCGGGCCGCGACGCCCACGAGTTCGCCCGCCTTGATCCCGGCCTTCTGCGCCGCCTTGTTCGCGGCGATGACGACGACCGGCCGGTCCTTGGGCACGGCGGTCATCGCGACGACCACGGGCTCGTCCTCGCCGAGGCGCCCGCGCACGTCCAGGACCAGCTTGCGCAGGTCGTCGCCGCTGGCACCCTCGGGCGCCTCGGTCGCGACGACCAGCGCCGAGCCGTGGCGGCGGGCACCGGCCGCGAGGGCGCCCGCGGCCTGGAGTACCTGGGCCGCGCGCAGCTTCTCGATCTCCTTCTCGGCGGCGCGCAGCCGCGAGACCATGGTGTCGATGCGCTCGGGCAGTTCCTCACGCGGGGTCTTGAGCTGCTCCGAGAGCTGGCCGACCAGGGCCGACTCCTTGGACAGGCGCCGGAACGCGTCCACGCCCACGGCGGCCTCGACACGACGCACACCCGAGCCGATGGAGGACTCCCCCAGGAGCTTGACGATGCCGAGCCGCGCGGTGGAGCCGACGTGCGTGCCGCCGCAGAGCTCGACCGAGTAGTCGCTCATCTCCACGACCCGCACGCGGTCGCCGTACTTCTCCCCGAACATGGCCAGGGCACCCATCTTCAGCGCCTCGTCCAGGCTCTTCTCCTCGGTCCGGACCGCGATGTCACCGGCGAGGACGGTGTTGACCTCCTCCTCGACCTCGGCCAGGCGTTCGCCGCCCAGCGCGTTGTCGGCGGTGAAGTCGAACCGCAGCTGGCCGGGGCGGTTCTCCGAACCGGCCTGACCGGCGGAGGGGCCGATCGCGTTGCGCAGCGCCGAGTGGATCAGGTGGGTGGCCGAGTGGGAGCGCTCGATGGCGTGACGACGGCCGGTGTCGATCCGCGCGTGCACGGAGTCGTCCAGGACGACCTCACCGGAACGCACGGTGCCCCGGTGCACGAACAGGCCGGGGAGCGGCTTCTGGACGTCCTCGACGTCCACCACGCCGCGCCCGTCGACGGTGAGGGTGCCGGTGTCGGCGAGCTGGCCGCCGCTCTCCCCGTAGAACGGGGTGCGGTCCAGGACGATCTCGACCTTGTCGCCCGCCCGCGCCGCCGGGACTCCCTCGCCGTCCACCACGATGCCCTTGACGCTGGCGTCGCTCTCGGACTCGGTGTAGCCGAGGAACTCGGTGTTCCCGGCGTTCTCGTGCATACGCGCGTAGAGCGAGATGTCGGCGTTGCCGAGCTTCTTCGCCTTGGCGTCGGCCTTGGCGGTGTCCTTCTGGCGCTGCATGAGCTCCCGGAAGGCACCCTCGTCGACGCTGAGGCCCTGTTCGGCCGCCATCTCCAGGGTGAGGTCGATGGGGAAGCCGTAGGTGTCGTGGAGCTGGAAGGCGTCCACACCCGAGAACACGGTGCCGCCCTCGGCGCGGGTGCGCTCGGCGGCGCGGCCGAACAGGGTCGTGCCCGCGCGGAGGGTGTCCGCGAAGTTGCGCTCCTCGTTGTCGATGACACCGTGGACGACGTCGGCCTTGTCGAGCAGGTCCGGGTAGATGTCCTTCATCGCGTCGATGCTGACACCGGTCAGCTCGTGCAGGAAGAAGGAGTCGGTGCCCGAGAGCAGGCGCAGGTTGCGGATCGAGCGGCGCAGGATACGGCGCAGGACGTACCCGGCCTTCTCGTTGCCGGGCTTGACCCCGTCGCCGACGAGCATGACGGCGCTGCGCACGTGGTCGGCGACGACGCGGAGCATGACGTCCTGGTCGTGGTCGTCGCCGTAGGAGGTACCGGTCAGCTCCGCGGCGCGGTGCAGCACGCGGCCGATGATGTCGGTCTCGTAGATGTTGTCGACGCCCTGGAGGACCGCCGCCAGGCGCTCCAGGCCCAGGCCGGTGTCGATGTTCTTCTTGGGCAGTTCACCGAGGATCGGGTACTCCTTGCCGGAGCCCTCACCCCGCTCGTACTGCATGAAGACGAGGTTCCAGATCTCGATGTAGCGGTTCTCGTCCGCCTCGGGGCCGCCCTCGACCCCGTACTCGGGGCCGCGGTCGTAGAAGATCTCGGAGCAGGGGCCGCAGGGACCCGGCACGCCCATGTCCCAGTAGTTCTCCTCCTTGCCCATGCGCTGGATGCGCTCGGGCCGGACCCCGACCACGTCGCGCCAGATGGTCGCGGCCTCGTCGTCGTCCAGGTAGACGGTCACCCACAGCTTCTCGGGGTCGATCCCGAAGCCGCCCTCGGCCACCGGGGTGGTGACGAGCTCCCACGCCAGCGGGATCGCCCGCTCCTTGAAGTAGTCCCCGAAAGAGAAGTTGCCCAGCATCTGGAAGAACGTGGCGTGCCGGGAGGTCTTGCCGACCTCCTCGATGTCCTTGGTGCGGATGCACTTCTGGACGCTGGTGGCCGTGCTGTAGGACGGTGTGCGCTGACCCAGGAAGTAGGGCTTGAAGGGGACCATGCCTGCGGGCACCAGCAGCAGCGTGGGGTCCTCGGCGATCAGGCTTGCCGAGGGCACCACGGTGTGTCCGTTCTTCTCGAAGAAACTGAGGAAGCGGCGCGCGATCTCTGCCGTCTCCATTGATGCCCTCCTGTGCTTGGCTCCGCCGCTGCGTGGCGGCGGGGTTGTCCCTGGGTGGGACCGTGGTCACGCGTGGTCGGTAGGGGCCCATCGTAGAGGGGACCGCCACGTCTGCGCGCATGGTCTGCGGTGGCCGCCGAGGACCCGCGCCATCGATGACGACGGCGTCGGCCCGGCCGTTCCCAGGCTATCGCCGCTGGCCACCGGCGCATCCCCGAACGGGGACGGGAACGCCGAGGGGCCCGGCGGTCTCCCGCCGGGCCCCTCACCGGTCGTTCCGGCTCCGCCGCCGGTGCGACCGGCGGCGACGCGCGCGCCTAGACGCCGTAGAACCGGCGCACGGACGGGGCGAACATCAACCCGGTCATGGTGGCGTGGAACGCCAGCGGAACCACGTTGGACGGGGCGGTCTCCATGGCCAGCGCGGAGATGACGCCGAGCACCAGGAACAGCGAGGCGACGATGTTGAAGGCGACGACGCCCCAGTAGACGCCCTTCTTCTGCTGACCCATCTTCGTGGCGAGCACCGTGGAGATGATGCCGTAGGTGAGCGGGATCAGCGCGAAGAGGAAGCCGAGGGCGCCCAGGGCACCCACCATCCCCATGATGTCGGCGCCGCCCGTCTCGCTGGCGCTGTTGGCCGCCACGCCCACCCCCACGCCGAGCATGACCACCACGGCCAGGATCAGGCCGAGGAGGATGCCCACGGGGCCGCCGATGAACATGAGCACGCGCACGGTGACGCCCGGGCCCGGAAGGGTCGCGGGGGCGCCGGGGGCACCGTTGAAGTGCGGGGGCGGCACGGGGCCACCGGGGGCGCCGTAGGGCTGGGCGGGGCCGTGACCGTGGGGCACGGGCTGCTGGGGATAGCCGTAGCCGCCCTGCTGGGGCTGGGGCGGCTGCCCCTGGCCGTAGGGCTGCTGGGGGCCTGAGGGAGGCGTGGAATACACCTTGGTCCTCTCTGAGGAATCGTGTGGACAGCGGGAAGATCTCGACAGAGACAGACCCTGGAGGGGAGTCCCGCCGGGGCAGGGGCGGGTGACCGCGCTGTGCGGCTCAGTAAGCTGTGCGGCTCAGTAACCGGGGTGGTGGCCGGTCGGCGCGGGCTTGTAGTAGGCGCGGGTGACCGGGACCACCATCAGCACGATCATGCCGATCGCGAAGAACAGCGGGATGACCGATGCGATCGCTCCGGTGAACAGGTTGACGAGCAGCACGAGCGCGGCCAGGGCCTGGAAGACGACGATCGACCACAGGACACCGCCGCCGCGCCGCCCCATGACCGAGGCCAGGACGGTGGAGGCAATGCCGTACACCAACATGATGCCACCCATGATCGCCATGAAGGCGACGACGTCGGCCGGGTCCATGTAGACGCCCGACTCCCCGACGCCCTCGGCGAAGCCCTGGCTGAACTCGTTGTCACCGCCGGCGAGGAGGGCCATCAGGAGGACGAGACCGCCGAAGAGCAGGCCGAACACACCGCCGATGAACATCAGCACGCGCACCGTGATGGCGGTACCGGGCATCTTGGCCGGACCCTGCGGGACGCCGGGGTAGCCCGGCTGGCCCTGGTTGTAGGGGTCGTGACCACCGGGGTACGGGCCCTGGGGCGGTTGTGGCGGGTACATGGCGCTTCCTCCGTCTTGCACTGGTGCGACAACCCTACAGACGCACGTCACAGGGCTGTGGTTCGCGAACGCGACATAACGATCCGACGGATCGCGCCCCCGCCCGGTTCCCTCGTTGTCCCAGGTTGTTCCCGTGACGGCTGGTGGCTACTCCCGCCCGGGCAGACCCCGGCGGGGAGGGTCCTCGGACCGCTCCAGGCGCGGCGAGGGAGCGTAGCGCCGCAGCAGCTGCGCCTCCTCCTCGCGCACGGCCTCCGCGAGATCCTCGTTGAGCTCCTGGAGGGCGCCCCGGTACTCGACCACCCGGTCCTCCACCCGGTCGGCGATGCCCCCGGGTGTCATGGCCCGGCGCGCCCGGTGGGCCCGGTGGACGGCGTAGCCGCCGATCGCGGCCCCCGCGGCCAGGTAGAACAGGCGGCCGATCACCGGTTCTCCCTCCTCTTGCGTCCCCGTACGACGGCCAGGGCCTTACGGCGGCCCAGGACCCGGCGGACGGCGTAGGTGAACGAGGCGACCCGCACCAGGGGGCCGGTGAACACCGAACGGGTGAGCGCGGTCATCGTGGACACGTCCTCCGAGGAGGCCTGCACGTTGGCGGTGATCTCCTCGACCCGCTCCAGCGAGGTGTTCGTGCGCTCCACCGTGGAGGCCACGTCGTCCAGTAGGGGCGGGGTCCGCTCCCCGAGGTCGGAGACGACCTTGGTGGTCGCGTTGATGAGCTTGATCAGTTTGACGAGCGCCACGCACAGGAACGTGGCCAGCACCGCCCAGACCACCGCTGCGACCAGCGCGGCGACCTCTCCTCCGGTCAGCATGAAGGCTCCGTAGGGCAGATAGAGGGTTGCTTCGAGGGTGTGTGAACGGTCCCCGCGCGCGCTCGGGCGCGCACCGGACACCGAGGACGGGTCCGGGGGCCAGCGATCGCGCCGGGTCGGGGCACCCGTTCCGCGCCCCGCCGCCGTGGCCTCGGCGGGCCGGGCGGCTGGTTTCGGCTGACCCTATCGCGTCCGGTACCGGGGCGTGTGGGCGCGCCACGGTGTGGCTCGCGACGAGAACGGCCGCACGCCCGACTCGTCCCGGTTCGAGAGGGCCGGTTCCGAGGCGGGATCGACGCGACGGCGGGCTTCGGCGAGAATCCTCGCCGGGACGGTTCTTGACTACGATGTCCGGAACCAGGGCACGCCCCGCAGCCGCTCGCTGGCCCAGAAGCACCGACAGGACACCCATGAGCCCCCGTTCTCCACGCGAGATCTCCGTACTGGTACCCCCGGACCTGGCACCCCTCTACCCGGACGACCCGGCGCGGATCGGTCCCTACCTCGTCCTCGGACGGCTGGGGCAGGGTTCCACCGGCACGGTCTACGCCGCCGTGGACGCCACCTCCGCCACGGCCGGGGACCGCCTGGTCGCCGTCAAGCTCCTCGGTTCGCCCGACCTCGACTCCCCCGACGCCTACCCGGCGCTCGCCCGGAGGCTGCGCAACCTGTCGCAGGTCGACTCCGCGCGGGTGGTCACCCCCCTGGCCTTCGACGCGGACGCCAACCCCCCGTGGATGTCCATGCCCTATCTCGCCGGTCAGCGGCTGTCCCACTACGTGACCAGGCGCGGCGGTATCGGGACGGGCAAGCTGATCGCCCTGTCGACCGCGCTGGCGGAGGGCCTGTCGGCGCTGCACGCCCGGGGGGTGGCCCACGGTTCCCTGCGTCCCAGCGAGGTCCTGCTGGAGTCACACGGACCGCACATCATGGAGTGCGCGCTCGCGCCCAGGGCGGAGCGCCTGCGCGGTTCGGGGGCCACCTGGCTGAGCCCCGAACGGTACTCGGGCGGGGCACCGTCACCCGCCGCGGACGTGTTCGCCTGGGGCGCCGTGGTGGCGTTCGCCGGAACCGGACGTCTGCCGTTCGGCCCGGGGGAGCCCGAGGAGATCGCCGAGCGGGTGGCCTCCGGGGAGTTCGCCCTGGACGGCCTGCCGAAGGGGCTGCGCCCCGTCGTGGGGCGTGCGCTGGACCCCGACCCGGACCGGCGGCCCGGTCTGCGCGAGGTGACCGGAGCGGTGATCGCGGTATGGCAGACGGAGGGCGGCGACGGCACGGGAGGGGAGACGGGCTCGGCCGGGGGCCGCGAGGCGGTGGGGCGCCTGCTCGAACGCGAGTGGCACGCCGTGGAGCCGCCCGCTCGTGTGCCCGAGGTGATCCGGTTGGAAGGGCGGATGGGCCGCCGCCGTCCCGCGCGCGCACTGGTGCTGACGGGCGCGCTGTCGGTGGCGGCGCTCCTGGTGGGCGGAGGCGTGTGGGGGGTCGCGCAGGTGGTCGGCGACGGCGCGGAGGCGGACCCCGTCGCCGACGGGACCTCGGAGGCGCCCGAGGACGAGCCGGTCCCCGACGAGGAGCCGGGTACCCTGCTGGTCCGCATCGATCCCGCCGACCAGGCGGAGCCCGAGCCCGGCCAGGAGGAGCGGACCTGGGTGTACACGCCGGTGACGCGCGACGACGAGATCCCGCGCGGCCAGGGCATCCCGAGCCACGAGGCGTGGGCGGAGCAGTGGCGGGAGGCCGGCGAGCCCGGCGAGGTGGTGATCCGGCCCGACGCCGAGGTCAGGTGCGCGCGGTTCTGCGCCGCCCCCGAACACGTCTTCCTGGACGAGGAGGCGCGCGGCACCTGGGACCAGACCGGTCGTGACCTGATCGACCACCTGGCCTGGGGGCCGGTGATGATCGTGGAGCTGACCTTCGCCGAGGACCACGAGGGCGAGGGGCCCCGGGAGGCGGTGGAGGTCGTGGAGCTGTTCTCCGACTGAGCGGGGCCGGGCCGCGCCGCGGGGACCGCGGTCAGCCCCCGCTCTTGAGGACACTCCTGATCCGCTGGAGGACCTCGGTGAACCGCCGCTCCGCCCCGTGTTGGGTGGGCCGGTAGTACTCGCGTTCGGTGAGCCCTTCGGGGGCGTGCTGCTGCGGGGCCACGCCGCCGGGGTGGTCGTGGGCGTAGCGGTACCCCTTGCCGTGTCCGAGGTCGGCGGCGCCCTTGTAGTGGGCGTCGCGCAGGTGGGACGGGACCGGTCCGGCACGGCCGGCGCGGACGTCGGACAGGGCCTCGTCGATGGCGGTGATCACCGCGTTGGACTTGGGGGCGAGGCTGATGTGGATGACCGCCTGGGCGAGGTTGATCCGGGCTTCGGGAAGCCCGATGAGCTCCACCGCCTGGGCCGCGGCCACGGCGGTCTGGAGGGCGGTGGGGTCGGCCATGCCGACGTCCTCGCTGGCGTGCACGACCAGGCGGCGGGCGATGAAGCGCGGGTCCTCACCGGCCTCGACCATGCGCGCCAGGTAGTGCAGCGCCGCGTCGGGGTCGGAGCCGCGCATGCTCTTGATGAAGGCGCTGATCACGTCGTAGTGCTGGTCGCCGGAGCGGTCGTAGCGCACGGCGTGCCGGTCGACGGCCCTTTCGACGTGCTCGGCGGTGATCTCCACCGGGCCCTCGGCGGAGGGCGGCCCCGCGACGAGGGCGCCCGCCTCCAGGTAGGTGAGGGAGCGCCGACCGTCTCCCCCGGCCAACCGGACCAGGTGCTCGGCCCCCTCCTCGCTGAGGGTGTACCTGCCGTCCAGGCCGCGCTCCTCGGCCAGGGCCCGGTCGACCAGGGCCCGCACGTCGGAGTCGTCCAGGGACTCCAGGGAGAGCAGCAGGGACCGGGAGAGCAGCGGACTGACGACGGAGAAGAAGGGGTTCTCGGTGGTGGCTCCGATGAAGCTCACCCACCGGTTCTCCACGGCGGGCAGCAGCGCGTCCTGCTGGGTCTTGTTGAAGCGGTGCACCTCGTCCACGAACAGCAGGGTGCGGGTGCCGTTCATGCCCATGCGGCGCTTGGCCTCGTCCACGACCGCGCGCACGTCCCGCACTCCGGCGTTGACCGCCGAGAGCTCCACGAACCTGCGCCGCGTGACCCGGCTGACCACGGTCGCCAGGGTGGTCTTGCCGGTCCCCGGCGGGCCCCAAAGGAACACGGACATGGGCGCGTCGTCCTCGACCAGGCGGCGCAGCGGACTGCCCTCGCCCAGGAGGTGGCGCTGTCCCACGACCTCGTCGAGGGTGCGCGGCCGCATACGTACGGCCAGCGGCTCCTGTCCCTTGGCCGCCTCGGCCCCGGCATCGTCGAACAGTGTTTCGGACACGGTCCCAGAGTAGGCGACCCGCGGACGGGCGCGGCCGATGCTCGCGGTGGCGCCCGGGGGGGGGCGACCTCGGGTCCGGCCCCTGCGAACGGAGCGGCTCAGCCCTGCTGGACGGAGAGGTTCTCGGGGCTCTCGGCCTGTTCCGGCGGGGCGGAGGCGCGCGGGGTCATGCGGGTGATGAGCAGGGCGATGTCGTCACCACGGCCCGCCGGAGCCATCTCCGCCAGGACCTGGGCGGCGGCGTTGGGGTCCTCCCCGTGCTCGGCGAGCGCCTCCCCCACCTGGGACAGGCCGTCCTGCATGGTGACCTCGGAGCTCTCCACGAGCCCGTCGGAGCACAGCAGCAGGGTCGTGCCGGGCGCCAGGACGCGGGTGGTGACCGTGTACTCGGTGTCGGCGAGCACGCCCAGGGGCGGACCGGTCTCGGGAGACCAGAGCTCGTAGGCGCCGCGGGTGGCGAGCACGGCCGGGGGCTGGCCCGCCCACGCCGCCTGCATGACCCCGCTCCCCCGGTCCACCACGAGGTAGCCGCAGGTGGCGAAGACGATCTCGCCGGTCTCGGTGAGCAGGCGGTTGGTCTCGCCCAGGACGACGCCGGGGTCGGACTGGTTGCTGGCGTAGGCGCGGAAGGCCACGCGGATCTGGCCCATGGCCGCGGCCGCCTCCACGCCGTGGCCCTGGACGTCGCCGACCAGGAGTCCCACCTTGTTGTCGGGAAGCTCGATGACGTCGTAGAAGTCGCCGCAGATCCGCCACTCCGCACGCGAGGGCAGGTACTTGGTGGCGATGTCCATGTCGGGGAAGCTGGCCACCTGGCGGGGGAGCATCCGGCGCTGAACGGCGTCGGCGAGCTCCAGCTCCGCCTGCTGCGCCTTGATGCGCTGGAGCGCCTGTCCGGCCAGTCCGGCGAAGGTGAGCATGAGGGCGCGCTCGTCGCGGCTGGCGTGGTGGGGGCGGTCCCACACCATCTGCCAGGCGCCGAGGGCGATCTTGCCGTCGCCGAAGATCGGCACGGTGGCCCAGGCCTGCCCCTGGGCCGAGCGCATGAGGTCGATGGCGGCCGGGAAACGGCTGGCGATCTCGGCCCGGCTCTCGAAGAACCGGGGCTGGCGGTCCTGGATGACGGCGCCCATGGGGAAGTCGGTGTCGTCGGCGCGGCGGCCGTCTATGCGGTGGTTGTGTCCGCGCTTGCGGGCGCTGGGCGAGGTGCGCAGCAGCCCGTCCTCGACGTACAGCGCCAGGGCGTAGACACCGCCGAAGATCGGCAGGAACTCCTCGCTGAGCAGGTCCATCACCTTGTCGACGGTGGTGGCGGAGACGAGCTTGGAGGAGAGTTCGGTGACCAGGCGACCGTGTTCGGCCTCGGTGCGGCGGCGGTCGGCCAGACGGCGCACCAACTGGACGTGCTCGGTGACGTCGTCGATGATCCCGACCAGCCGGTCGGGCTGGCCGGGTACGAAGCGGGCCCGCACGTGCAGGGACCGTTCGTCGCCGAGGCGATCGAAGATGCGGAAGCGCTGTTCGTAGTCCCGCCCGGCGAAGGAGGAGGCCATCGCGTCGCGCACGCGCGCGTTGTCGTCGGGGTGGACGCGTTCGAGGATGCGCTCCAGGTCGCGGTCGTTCCCGGCCAGGAGCCCTCCCAGCGGGGTGGGACCGAAGAGTTCGCGCAGGCGCCCGTTGCTGAGGTCGAGGCTCCACAGGACGGAGTCGGAGTTGTCGGTGCGCAGGTCGCCGACCACCCGCAGATCGGTCTCCTCGGTGGAGAGCACGTGCAGGAGCACCACCACAGCGGGCGCGGAGGGGTCCTCGGGGACGGGAGCGTCGTCGACGGGGCGGAGTCTGATCTCGGCCAGGCGGGAGGCCTTGTCGTTCACGGCCAGTCGCAGCCGTGAACGGCGGTGCCAGCTGCCGGAGAGCGCGTCCTCGTGGGCACTGGCCCCGTGGTCGACGTCAGCGGCGTCCAGGAGTTCGAACCAGGCGCTCCCGGTGAGCTCGGCCTCCTCGCGGCCGAAGAGTTCGGTCAGCGCGCGGTTGGCGTGCTGGATCGCGCCGTCGGTCCCGGTGACCGCCATGGGCTCGGGCGCATGCCGGAACGCCTCCGCGAGAGCGTCCTCGGAGCCACCGCCTGAAGCGCGTTTTCCGTTCACGTATGACTCATCCTCATGTCGGCTCGGACGTCACACCCGCGTCAGGCGCGGTCACCCCTGGAACGTACCGATACGGCTCATTGTAGTGTCCGGAAACGGGACCGGCCCGGGCGGGAACCGAGGCGGGTTCACCGGCACCCATCTCCCGTCGACTGCGCCGCCTCGTCGGACGCGGACCCTCATGGTCCATCAACGTGGCGGGGGCACGGCCGGTTCCACTCCGGGGGGCCGAACCCTACCGGCCCCGGGGCGTGAATCGTTACGCTCGTGTGACTCGGTGGCGCACGAATGCACTCCGCTCCCAGCCGCCCCCGAAGGGGACGGGCCCCGTCGACGCTACGTGTTCTCTCCCGGACACGTGCGATCCTCGGCGTGGGAGGGTGATTCGCCCCCAACGGTAGGGGATGACGGGCGCGACCGCATCCGCGTGTCGTCCTCTTCCGTAGGACGGGCGGGGTTTTTGACCTGATAATCACCTGATTTCACTTTGTGGCCGGATGTGGCACGTTCAAAGCGGGGGCTTTACGGGCACCGAACAGGTCAGTCGAGAACTCGTCACCCCACCCCGAGGACTCACCATGCACCGAGAACGCGTCCGCGCCCTCACGGGAACGGCCCTCCACGACGCCATCTGCGACTGGACCTGTCGACTGTGCACCCACAGCAACCCCGAGGACGAGGACATCTGCTGCCAGCGCTGCGGCGCGTCCAAGCCCTGATGACCCAGGCCGGACGGGGCGGGCGCGGTCGGCCGCGCCCGCCCCCTCACACCCGCCCGCTCACCGCCCCTCCGGCCCGCCCCCGCCGAGGGCGAGCCGGTCCCAACCGGCCGTGTCACGCCGCAACCGACGGTCGTGGGTGGCCAGCACCACCGCGGCCCCGGTCGCGCCCAGCCCCTCGGTGAGCTCGTCCACCAACGGGATCGACAGGTGGTTGGTCGGCTCGTCGAGCAACAGAACATGGGGCCGTGACGCCAGGGCCAACGCCAGGTCGAGTCTGCGCCGCTGCCCCGTCGACAGCTCGCGCACGGACCTGCCCGCGTCGGCGGTCGAGAGCAGCCCCAGGGCGCTCAGGGAGACGGTCTCGCCCTCCCCGAGCACGCCCCGGCCGACGAGACGGCCCACGTGTTCGGCGAACACCTCGTGGGCCCGTCCCCTCGCCGGGGGCGCGGACTCCTGTTCCAGGAGCCGCACCCGGGCGGTCGACGCGGTCCGTACGAGGCCGTCGGTCGGTGCGGTCCGACCGGCCAGCACCGACAGCAGGGTCGACTTGCCCGCGCCATTGGGGCCGGTGACCACCAGCCTGGTCCCCGACTCCAGGGAGAGGGTGACCGGCCGGTCCAACCGCCCCTTCACACGGGCGCCCTCGGCCCGGACCAGGGTCAGCCCCGGGCGTACGGGCAGCTCCGGCAGGCGGAGGACGGTCGGAGGCGGCGGCATGGTGAGCGCGTGCGCCTCCAGGTCCTCGCGGCGACGGTGGACCGAGCGGACCAGGGCGGGCGCCCGTGTCGCCCGCTGGTGCTTGCCGGTGCCCTTGGCCGGGCGCCAACCGCCGACCAGCCGGTTCCGGGCCGCGGACAGGTCCTGGGCGAGCCGGACGTGCTCGGCGCGCTGGCGTTCGTACTCCTGCTCCCAGCGCTCCCGCTCGGCCCGCCGCCCCTCCAGGTACCCGGCCAGGCCTCCCCCGTACACACGGGGCGCCCCGTCCCGGCTCGGATCGAGGTCCAGCACGCTCGTGGCCACGTCCGACAACAACGCGCGGTCGTGGCTGACCAGCACCACTCCGCCCGGGTGGGCCCGCAGGCGCTCGGTGAGGAAGTCGAGCCCGGCGGCGTCCAGGTGGTTGGTGGGCTCGTCCAGAAGCAGGAAGTCGCGGGCGGCGCCGAGCAGGCAGGCGAGCCTGACCCGGTAGCGCTGCCCCACGGACAGCTCCGCCAAGGGCCGCGAGCGGTCGGTGACCGCGCCGAGGTGCTCCAGTGCGAGGTCGACACGGCGGTCGGCGTCCCAGGCGTCCAGGGCCTCGGCCGCCTCCAGCGCGGCGGCGTAGCGCTCGGCGGCGCGGGGGTCCCCGGACGCCATTCCGGCGGCGCCGGCGTCCAACCCGGCCAGGGCGGCGCGGGAGTCGGCCAGTTCGGCGTCGACCACGTCACCGACGGTGCGGCCGTCAGCCGAGGCCATCTCCTGGTCGGCCGCGCCGAACGTGCCGATCCGCCGCACGGTACCGGTGTCGGCGTCGAGCGCGCCGGTCAGTACGTGCAGCAGGGTCGACTTGCCCCGGCCGTTCTCACCGACCACCCCCCACCGGGAGCGCGGTGTGACGGTCAGGTCGACGCCGGACAGGACGGCGCGGCCGCCCCGGGCGAGGTGGATGCCCTCAGCGGTGAGCTGGGCCCGCTCTCCGGCGGGAGCCCCGGTCACGGGCAGGGGCGATGGATGGGTGGCGTTCACGGTTCCTCCGAACCGGGCTCCGCCCGGCCGGAACGCGCGCGTTCGACGGCGGGGTGCGGGGAGCTCGGCGAGCAGACGGGATGACCCGGAAGGGGTCAGGGCACACGTCCGGCACCCGCGGCCACTGGAGGGCTGGCGGGCGCCCCGGCTCGTCCTACAGGAAGTAGAGGTGACACATGCGTCGAGGCTAACCGTGGAGGGCGGGCCCGGTCCAGCCCATAACGACGAGGCGTCGGCCACCGGGTCACCCCGGTCACCGACGCCTCGTGTTCGGTCCGTCCGCCCCCGTGTCCGGGACCGGCCGACCGCTACTTCTTCTTCTCCTCGGGGAGCACCGTGCGGATGTGGACGTCACGCAGCTGCTGCTCGGAGACGACCGCGGGGGCGCCCATCATGAGGTCCTGGGCGTTCTGGTTCAACGGGAACGCGATGGTCTCACGGATGTTGGGCTCGTCCGCGAGAAGCATGACGATCCGGTCGACGCCCGGGGCGATGCCGCCGTGGGGCGGGGCGCCGAACTTCAGGGCCTTGAGCATGCCGCCGAACTCGGCCTCGACCGCGTCCTTGTCGTAACCGGCGATCGCGAAGGCCTTGTACATGATCTCGGGCGAGTGGTTCCGGATGGCGCCGGAGGACAGCTCCACACCGTTGCAGACGATGTCGTACTGCCAGGCGAGGATGTCCAGCGGGTCCTGGTTCTCCAGCGCCTCCATCCCGCCCTGGGGCATGGAGAAGGGGTTGTGGCTGAACTCGATGTGGCCGTCGTCGGAGCGCTCGAACATCGGGAAGTCCACGATCCAGCAGAACCGGTAGACCTTCTCCTCGGCCAGGCCGGCGCGGCGGCCGACCTCGACCCGGACCGGGGCCATGATCCGGTTGATCTCCGCCTCGTCCTCGCTGGCGCAGAAGAACAGGCCGTACCCGGGGTCGGCGTCCAGCGTCCGGAGCAGTTCGTCGGAGATCTCGGTGACGAACTTGGCGATGGGGCCGGTCAGCTCGCCGTTCTCCCCGACCTTGAGCCAGGCCAGGCCCTTGGCGCCCTGCTCGACGGCGTAGTCGCCGATCCCGTCGAAGAACTTGCGCGGCTTGTCGCCCACCTGGGGGACGGCCAGCGCACGGACCCTCTTGCCCGCGAAGGCGCGGAAGTCGGTCTTGTCGAAGAGCTCGGTGACGTCGAGCATCTTCATGGGCACGCGCAGGTCGGGCTTGTCGGTGCCGTACCACTCCAGGGCGTCGCGGTAGGCCACGCGCGGGAAGGGCGAGGTGATCTCCCAGTCCGTGGAGAACTCGCGGAAGACGTCGGTCATGACCTTCTCGATGACCTCGAAGACGTCCTCCTGCTCGACGAAGCTCATCTCGACGTCGAGCTGGTAGAACTCCCCGGGCGAGCGGTCGGCGCGGCTGTCCTCGTCGCGGAAGCACGGCGCGATCTGGAAGTAGCGGTCGAATCCGGCGATCATCAGCAGCTGCTTGAACTGCTGGGGGGCCTGCGGGAGGGCGAAGAACTCACCCGGGTGCAGGCGGGAGGGCACCAGGAAGTCGCGGGCGCCCTCGGGGCTGGAGCTGGTGAGGATGGGGGTCTGGAACTCGTTGAAGCCCAGGTCCGTCATCGTCTGGCGGATGAAGGCCACCACCTGGGACCGCAGCATGACGTTGCGGTGCATGCGCTCGCGGCGCAGGTCCAGGAAGCGGTAGGTGAGACGGCGCTCCTCGGAGGTGTTGTCCTCGGGGAAGACCGTCAGCGGCAGCTCCTCGGTGGTGCCGAGGACCTCCACCTCCGACGCCTCGATCTCGATCTCGCCGGTGGGCAGGTTCGGGTTGACGTTCTCCGCGCTGCGGGCCGCCACCGTGCCCGTGACCTGGATGACCGACTCCTTGGAGATGCGGCTGAGCACCTCGAACACCGGGGACTCGGGGCGGGCCATGAGCTGCGTGACACCGTAGTGGTCGCGCAGGTCGACGAAGAGCAGGCCACCGAGATCCCGGCGGTTGTGCACCCAGCCAGAGAGGCGCACCTGCTGCCCGACGTGCTCCTTACGGAGCTGACCACACGAATGAGTCCTGTAACGATGCATGAGTTACCAAGTCCACTAACTACGCGGCTGAGCGAGGATGCCGGGAGGCCCGGGACCGGGTCCGGCGGGGGCGGGGCGTCGCCCCTTGAACAACTGGAATCCTACCGCCAACGGCACCGGCCGGTCCCCTGGACGGCGACGGCGGGCGGCGCCTAACCCGCGACCCCCCGCAGGTACGGGTTGGTGGCGCGCTCGCGCTCCACCGTGGTCGCGGGCCCGTGGCCGGGCAGGATCTGGGTGCGGTCGTCCCGGCCCAGGACGGAGCGGGCCAGGCTGGCGTTCATCGCATCGCCGTCGCCGCCGGGGAAGTCGGTGCGCCCGACGGAACCCGCGAAGACCAGGTCTCCGGCGAACATCACCTGGACCCCGTCGCCGGTGCGCGTCAGGTAGACGACCGACCCGGGCGTGTGACCGGGGGTGTGCTCGACGGTGAACTCCATGCCGCCGAGGGTGAGGGTCTGGCCGTCGGTCACCCCGGCCAGCAGCTCCGGCTCGGGGTGGGGTCCGGGGCCCAGGAGCATCTGGAGCTGCGCCGCGAATCCCGCGTCGACCCCGGCGGCGGGTTCGGTGAGCAGGCCGCGGTCGGCCTCGTGCAGGTGGACCGGGACGTCGTGCAGCCCGCAGAGCTCGGCCGCCGACCAGACGTGGTCGAAGTGGCCGTGCGTGAGCAGGATCGCCGCGGGGGTGAGGTCGTGTTCGGCCAGGGCCTTGGCGACCTGCGGGGTGGCGCCCTGTCCAGGGTCGACGATGACGCACGCTCCGCCCGGGGCGGGTGCCAGCACGTAGCAGTTCGCGTTGAGGGGCCCGGTGGGAAGCGCGGCGATGAGCACGGGGGCGGTCGTCCTGTCTGGTGGCCTCTGGTGGTCCGGGAACCCTCCGACCTCGGCCGGAGCACGGGTTCCCCAGGCGCAGAGCCTACCGAGCCCGCTCGGGGCGGGCGAACCGGCGGGGGCGCGCCGGTACGCGTTTGATCACCATTCGATCACCGCGCGCGCCCCGGCTCTTTGCCTGGGCGCGCCGGAGTGCCATATTGGTCAGCGTCGTCGTGTTGATCGAGGCCCTCGACCTGCGCCTCCTCTTCCGAGGCGGGTGACGGGCCCGGCCGACGGCACGGCGGCGGGAGCAGGACTCCCGGACCGCGCGGATCTGAGACACGGCGCGTCGTTGTCCGCCGAAACGTATGGATATCGTGCTGGTGCACGGTGGTTCCCATCACGAACAGGCGCGGTACCGCCGCGACGACCCGAACCCGACCCCGACCGGACGGGTTCACGACAGCAGGAGGACACGGTGACCACGGACCCTTGGGGCCGCGTAGACGATGACGGCACGGTCTACGTGCGCACAGGCGAAGGCGAACGGGTCGTCGGATCGTGGCAGGCGGGCGCCCCGGAGGAGGCCCTGGCCTTCTTCCGGCGCAAGTACGACTCTCTGGTCACCGAGGTGGAGCTGCTGGAGAAGCGCCTCCGCAGCACCGACCTGTCCGCCGCCGCCGCGATGACCGCCATCGAGAAGCTGCGCTCCGCGATCACGGACGCGAACGCCGTCGGTGACCTGGAATCGCTGATCGGCCGCCTGGACGCGCTGTCCGGGCGCGCCGAGGAGCGCAAGGTCGAGCAGAAGCAGGCGCAGGAGGAGGCCCGGGGGCAGGCTCGCGAGGTCAAGGAGCGCATCGTCGCCGAGGCCGAGCGGGTCGCGGCCGAGACCACGCACTGGAAGTCCGGCGGCGAGCGCATGCTCCAGCTCATCGAGGAGTGGAAGAAGGCCCCCCGGGCCGACCGCCCCACCGAGCAGGCCCTGTGGAAGCGCATGTCGGCCGCGCGCAACTCCTTCTCCAAGCGGCGCAAGGCCTACTTCGCCAACCTGGACCAGCAGCGGGAGGGTGTGCGCGCCGACAAGGAGCGCATCGTCGCCGAGGCCGAGGCCCTGTCGAACTCCACGGACTGGGGGCCCACGGCCCGCGCCTACCGGGACCTGATGCAGCGGTGGAAGGCCACCGGTCGCGCCGACCGGGCCAGCGAGGACAAGCTGTGGACGCGTTTCAAGGCCGCGCAGGACACGTTCTTCGACGCCCGGAACGCGACCTTCGCCGAGCGTGACGCGGAGCTGCGGGTGAACGCGGACGCCAAGGAGCGCATCCTGGCGGAGGCCCGGGCCGAGATCCCCGGTATCACCGACCCGCGTCGCGCCCGCGCCCGGCTGCGCGACTTCCAGGAGGCCTGGGAGGAGGCGGGCGACCTGCCGCGCGACGTGCGCGACCAGCTGGAGGGCGCCTTCCGCCAGATCGAGGACGGCGTGCGCCGCGCCGAGGACGCCGAGTGGGAGCGCACCAACCCGGAGGCCCGGGCCCGCGCGAAGGACACGGTGGACCAGTTGTCGGCGGCCATCGCCGGTCTGGAGGCCAAGCTGGAGAAGGCCCGGGCCAACGACGACGCCCGTCGGGTCAAGGAGCACGAGGCCGCACTGGAGGCCCGCCGCTCCTGGCTGGCCGAGGCCGAGAAGGCGCTTGACGAGCTGAGCTGAGGTTTCTCTCGTTCCACGGGGGTCGTGTCCTTCGGGACACGGCCCTTTCGTGTGGCCGCGTCCGGATTTTCTCTCCTCGATTCGCGCCGTTTTGGACTTTCACCACCCGAGTTGACCACAATGTGTGTATGGATGATTACGTAGAGAAGTCACGACGGCGTGGCGGCGCACGGCGCGGTTCCACCGGCAAGGGCGCGTGGTGCGCGCTGGGGGCCGCGACGGTGGTGGCGGTGCCCCTCGCCTGGGGCGCGGGTACGGCCGTGGCCGCCGACGGGGCCGCCGCCTCCCAGGAGACCGGCCTGATCGCCGCCGAGGGGACCGTCACGGAGCACGCGCGGGAGGCGTCGCCTCCGACCGGGGTGTCGGCACCGGCCGGGCCCCAGGTCGGCCCCGAGGCCGACGACGGCTACGGCTACGAACCGTCCGACGGGGGAGGAAGCCAGGACGCGGCCTCGGCGGCCACCGGGGGGTACCACGGGTACGGGGGGTACGGCGGGTACACGGAGGAGGGCGTCCTCCCGGAGACCGTAGAGGACTCCCTTCCGGGCGAGGCGGGGCCCGTCCACGAGGAACCGCATCCCCTCCCCGAGCCCGGGGGCGTCACACCCCCGCACGAGGAGGACCCCCTCCCCGATGAGGGGCCGGTGCCGGGCGGGGCGGAGCTTCCCGAGGAGGCCACCGCCCCGCAGGAGGAACACCTTCCCCTGCCCGAACCCGCTGGGGTCACACCCCCGCGCCCGGACGGGGCGGACAGCGCTCCGGACGAGGACGGGTCCGACACGCCACCCGCCCCCGTCGGCCAGACGCCCGCGCCCGGCGCGCCGGAGCCGCCGAGCCCGCCGCCCAGCGGAGGCGACGGCGCACCGGTCAAGGAGACGGCACAGGGCCACTCGGCACGGCCCTCCCAGCCGGAACTGGCCGTCACCGGCATGGTGGCGGCCGTCCCGGCTCTCGCCGGTCTGGCGTCCGTCTCGGCCGGGGCCATGGCCCTGTTCCTGGGGCGGCGCCGCCGGAGCGAACGCGACTGACCGAAAGCGCGGAGCGGGGCCGGGGTCGTCTCCCCGGCCCCGCTCCGGCACGGATCACCTTCGCGAGTCCAGGTGGTAGACGGGCGCGCGGCCGGGAAAGGTGCGCAGGTTGGGCACCGACCCCGGGCTGTGGTTGCTCTGCGCCTCCGGCTCCGGCCGGGGCCCCCGCGTGCCCCGGTAGCGCAGGTAGCCGCCCACGGCGATCGCGACCGCGGCGATCGCGAGCAGCGCCGCCACCACCCAGACCACCGGCAGCACGCGCTGGACCTGGTGGACGGCGGAGGCGCAGGAGGCGGGGGCCGCGTCGGCGGCCGGTCTCAGGCACACGGTGGCGACCGGCCGCGCGGCACCCTCCGGTACCTCGCTGAGCTCGCCGACCACGGTGATGACGGCACGCTCCCCCGGTTCCAGGGGCCGTTCCCATTCGGCCCGCCCCCGCTCCACACCCTCGGGGGCGCCGGAGACGTAGCGCATGGACGCGGGCAGGAACTGCTCCACTCGCGCGTCCGGCAGCGCCTCGCGTCCGGAGTTGCGCACCCTGATGGTGTACTCCACGCGGTCTCCCGGACGCAGGCGCTCCTCCGAACGCTCCTGGACGGTGACGTGCAGGCTCTCGGCGCCGGGAACCGGCCCCTCGTCCGCCTCGACAGGCTGACCGGGCAGCCAGACCAACGCCGCCAGCCCCAACGCCGACACCGCAGCTGTCACGGCCATGGTGTTCCCCTTCCGCACGGCGGTACGAATAGTGACTTTCTGAGCACAATTAATAACACAGAGTAGTCAAACGGGGCGTAAGGCGTGCGGAGGTGACATGGACAGCACCGAGGGCGGGCGTCGGAGCAGAAGGGGAACGGGACGATCGGGTACGCGCCCCACCTCGCGGCGAGCACGTCCACCATCAACAGGCCCCGGCCACGTTCGGCGGTC